>CALCSP010000175.1 GCA_937893785.1 uncultured Verrucomicrobiales bacterium | reverse complement strand
GTATAAATTAAGGAAAATGGGAGAATATAACCAATGAATGTAATTACCGTGCCGATCGGCATGTCATTATCAATCATCAGAGAAAAAATCTCCTTGAGTAGCTTACCGAACACGAGGACAGAGCTTAGTGTGGCGACACCAATAAATGCGGCGACACTTACCTGACGACCGATATAACGGTCAATGATTTTGAAGACACTGCTCAATAATCAAAGACTAAATAACCTATTTGCCCATGTGGCAATCTCCAAGGGGTTAAAGTTCTTGGTGTCAGAAAAAATGAGGAGCGATCCATTAAAAATGAATCGCTCCTGTGTTCGGTAAACCTAAGCGTTTATTAGGGCTATTCCTAAGTGGATATAGCTAATGATCAGGAGTCCGCTTTTAATTGCTCGTAGAGATCGTATGCCTCTTTTGCGTTCATGCCCTCATGAACCACTCCCCTTACGGCACGCATCATAGGAACCGGTGCGTCAGCCTGGAAAATATTCCGTCCCATATCAACACCTGAAGCTCCCTCCTGACAGGCGTCGTAAGCCATTTGCAAGGCATCACGTTCCGGGCGTTTTTTACCTCCTGCAATCACTATAGGCACTGGGCAGCAGCTGGTGATGGTGTCAAACCCTTCATCAATATGGTAACATTTCACCATGTGGCATCCCAGTTCAGCCATCAATCGTGTTGCCATTCTGAAATATTTGACGGTCCTCTCCATTGCACGTCCAACCGCAACAACTCCCATTACGGCAATTCCATATCCATTAGCAGCATCAATGAGGTTTGTTAAGTTTTGTAGTGATTGGCGCTCATACTGACTTCCAATAAAGACCTGAACAGCCAATACAGAGGCATTAAGTCGAATTGCTTCATTGATATCAACCGCGAGGTGCTCATTGGACAATGGTTCATATCCAGGGCGACTGAGAGTTGCGGGCTGACCGGCGATCTCCCCTTCCCAGTCATCCCCCGCACTGACCATGCTTGTTCCTCCTGATGCACGCAGTGCAATCGCTTTTTGGGTGCTTGCTGGAATAATGCTTCTCTGTATCCCTCGTGTTAGCATTAGGCAGTCACAATAGGGTTCAAGGGGTAGAATTGTTTGATCAACGCGCTCTAGACCAGTCGTAGGCCCCATAAAATAACCATGATCAAAGGCCAGCATGATGGTGCGACCTGATTCTGGATTAAAAATATGAGCAAGTCTGTTTTGGAGTCCCCAGTCGTATTGATGTGATCCCTTCAGAAAGAAATCAGGTTTGTTCTGAGGAGTGTCAGTAAAGTATTCCTTGTCTTTATTTTCTGTCGAAGTGCCGTCTAAATCTGCCATGATAATATTGGTTTGAGTGTTCGGTTAGTTGGATTTTGGAAATTATTTTGATACGAATTCATGCATCGCTCTAAGCATGATGGCAATGGAACAGGCTCCTGCGTCGGGGAATCCCACTGATTTTTCGCCAAGTGTTTTAGCCCTTCCTATGGTTGCTATAAAATCGGCGCTTTTATCCCTGCCAATTTCACCGGCTTTTGCAACAGCATGAAGTGATTCATGAAGAGGTGAATCGGAATATTCTTCTGCCGTAATCGCGGCGGGCGACAATGCATCGATGAGAGTTTTGTCACCAGGTTTGGCGCCTCCGCGTTTCATTACTCCTTCATTGCCAGAACTTAGAAACTGGAAAAGCCCCTTTGCGGTCAGGGTTTCAGGGTTCTCGATCGCCTTGCCCCCACTGCGAAACATGGTTCCAAAAATGGCCCCGGAAGCGCCCCCCATAGAGCTCATCATAGCCATTCCTACTACTGTAAATGCCTGCGAAATTGATTCGATAGGTGTTGAATTTAATTTTTCGATCGTTGCAGCCATGCCCCTTTGCATACCTAGACCGTG
>CALCSP010000174.1 GCA_937893785.1 uncultured Verrucomicrobiales bacterium | reverse complement strand
TACAAACCGGATTTAAATGGTTCAACACCGAAGAGTAGTGAGTTGCGGCTTGGAGAGCAACCAGGAGCAGAACAATGGGCATTGCTAAAATTCACGCCAAGATTAGCGAGTTTATCCATATGAGGTGTTTTTGCCTCGGGATGACCTCCCAGAAAACCTGTCCAGTCATTCATATCATCAATGGCAATAAACAGAATGTTCGGTTTTTTATCTTCAGCTCGAACTGAAGACACGAGCAATACGTGCCATGTAATACAAGCCAATGTCAGAATCTTCATAGCGCGAATTGCGGTTAACCCTTCAGGAAAAAACAATAATCTATCATCACATGATACCCCACCATCCTGATCCAGAGAAGTTCAGAGATTCTCCATCTCCATCCTACTCTTCTCCACGATTGCCAAGAAGGGTTATTTCTTTTTCTCGGGATTTTTCGGCGTCTTATTCTTTTTCCTTTCGCGGTAGAGGGGAACCGGAAGATTGTCATCGGGCTGATTCCAGAAGCGGTAGGGATCATCATGCTTGCGCATCTCGGCCAGGAGTAATTTCTGCATTTCCTTGAGTTTAGCGGCACAGGCTGGATCGCCAGCAAGGTTAACCTGCCGGGGCTTCGGGTTTGCTCCGCTTAATGCTTTTACTGCGGGCGCATGATGTTCTTTCATGAACTCGTGGGGATTGTCCTTGAGGTTGAAGAGCTGGATATGCTTCACCCCGGTCTTGTCCGCCTGATACTGGGTGAGTTTCCAGTCTCCCTTACGCACGCAACGCGAACCTGGACGGCCTCCGCCGCAATAAACCCCGTGCACGACTTCGCGGACTACCTGCCTCTTGCCTTCCAATACCGGGCGAAAGCTGATGCCCTCCGATGTAGCGGGTGCCTTGATGCCGGCAAGGTCACAGGCCGTGCTCAGGAAATCCAGCAGGTAGATGTTGCCGGTGGCCCTTGTTCCGGCCTTGATCCCTGGTCCCTTGACGATAAAGGGGACACGCCAGGTGTGTTCATACAGGTTTTGTTTGCCCTGTAAACCGTGGCGGCCAATCGCCATTCCGTGGTCGGCGGTATAGATGATATAGGTATTATCAAGTTCCCCCATGGCTTCGAGTTTTGCCAGCACTCGGCCAACTTGGATATCAATATTCTCACTGCAGGCAAACTGCCGACCGATTTCATTGCGGATGGTTTGCTCATCACGGCGCTTCCAGACACCCTCGACGCTGACTTCATCGCGGACGCTGGTGTGACCGTGGTCGAAAGGGTGCTCGGGAAGGTAGTTGATCGGCAGGGGCGGTTGCTTTGGGTTGGAAGGCGGGATGCTCTCCTTGTCCGTGTGGTTGATCGCACCATATTTCTTCAAGAGTTCAGGTTTTCCGTCCCGAACATCATGGGGATGGGAAAACCCGAAATAGATCAGGAAGGGGTCATTGTCCTTTGAGGACTCGCGCTCATTGAGGTATTCAAGAACCTGCTCGGCATGCCAGGCACTTCCCTTCTCGTCCGGTGCACCTCGGCGTGTGCCGTCACGGCGAATCTGGAAAAGTTTGTTGGCGGCTTCATAACTGTTGCCGTTCTTGCAGGTGCGCATGGTGTCATAACCGGCCCGGTTGAACACTGCCGGCAATGTGTGTTTTACCAAATCAGTGGGAACCATTTTTGGATTATTGACGTGCGGGTTCATGATGCGCCCCGCTTTGTCGGGGATATGCCAGACGGTCCGTCCACTCATGATCATATGGCGTGAGGCGGTGCACACACCACCCACCCAGGAGCCCATCTGGTAGGCTCCTTCAATGACCATGCCTTCACTGGCCAGCTTCTCAATGACCGGGGATTCCAGAGTGCTGCGCGGGTTGTAGAACTTGAAGTCAAACGGAGCCTGGTCATCGGCAATGATGAAAAGAATGTTGGGGCGCTTGCTTTTATCTTGGCCAAATACCGGGGTGCAAATGGCAATGATGATCGTGAGTATTAATTTGGGCATGCTCTTCATGATCCTACTTCTTGTTTTTCTTGTTTTGTTTTTTCTTG
>CALCSP010000173.1 GCA_937893785.1 uncultured Verrucomicrobiales bacterium | reverse complement strand
TCACGCAGTCGGTTTTCAGCAGCAGGTAATGGCCACGTTTGCCTCCCCTGATGACGGCGCAGTCATCTCCGGCTGCAACAACCACGTCACTACCAGCGGCCAGCCCTCTTACGAGGCTCTGTACCAGTGCATCTTCGCCGATATCGGCCAGCTCCTTTTTTTTCTTAGCCATTCTGTAAGTACAACATCAGGAATACTTGGATGGCGTTAAAAAGCGCGTGCGCCACCATTGGCACCCAAAGGCACCCGGTCATCTCATAGACGAGCGTGAGCATGAGTGCTAGGATGAAGAGTGGCATCATACCGGGTAGGTTGGCATGAACAACGGCAAACAACAGGGATATTGTGATGGCTGCAAAGGTGCGGCTGGAGTAACGTTTGATGACCGGATACAAGTAACCTCGGAAGATTATTTCCTCGACCAGTGGGGCAACGATAGTAGCCATGGATACCAGAACGATCTTTAATTTGGCATCCTCCGTTTCAAGGAGGGTTTTCACGACTTTCTGCAGTTGTTCTTCAGAGCCAAGAAAAGCTTCTTGTAATTTGGCAATGCCGATCATGAGAGGATAGGCGGCTATCACTGTTATAGCTCCACAGAGCAGGATATTGAATAGGTGGAGGCGGGAAAGACCGAATACGATGTTTGGTTTCATGCCGCGAAGAACTGAGGCGAAAAGAAACACGCAGATGCCCAATACGAGACTGAATAGGGCAATTGAAATTGCGTTAGAGACACTACCATCTGTAGATCCTTGCGATGCTGACTGCGCTGCATCTGGTGCTTCCGGGGTGGATGTTGCGACAGTGATCAAGGGGGACAGAAGCAAGGTGATCAAGAGCGTGGCAGCAAAGAGATCCAGCAGGTTATAGGGATTGGTCTTGACCTTGCCTGTCATAACGAATGATTGCGATGGCGTGCTTTGACGAATGTGCCGGTAGAAAAACAATCCAACAGCCATCGTGCCGACACAAATGACGGCGATGTTGCAAAGGATAGCGTGGGCTTTGGTGGCGTCCATAGGGCAATGTATTGCGTAGGGAAGGGGGCGCGGTCAAAAACAACCGTGCAAAAGATCCCGAAAAGCGGCTCCATAATGGGCGGTCAGGTCCGAGGCGATTAGTGATTGCTCAGATTGCCCTGCATTGAAGACGGCTGTTTCTGCGGCGCGTCCGTTGATCCATGAGCCGACACAGGCGGCATCATAGAGGGAAAGCTTGTTGCCGGCAATCGCTCCACACAAACCGCTTAAGGTATCCCCGATTCCGCCCGATGCCATGCCGGGGTTCCCCGTGGAGTTGAAAGCTGTCGGTGCGTTCTCAATTGGTGAAGCGATGACCGTGCGGGCCCCTTTTAGCAGCACGGTAGCCTGTGTGCTTTCTGCCAGCTTTTCTGCACGGACACGGCGGGTGCCTTCGCCATTAGGATCAAGTCGCTGCATTTCGCCGGGATGCGGAGTGAGTAGCCGCTCTCCGGAGGCACCGGCAATGCTCTTCGGATCATTGCGGGCAAGGAGGTTCAGGGCATCGGCATCAACAATCATCGGGCGCGGGTCGTTGAGCAGGAGGTCCATGATATCAGCATCCCATTGGCCACTGCCCAGGCCGGGGCCCGCAACCAGGATATCATAGGCGGGATTTGTGGCATCTTGATAGGAGCCGACCTGTCGAACCATGATTTCCGGAGGGGCCAGTGCGCAGAGAGCCGGGTAGGATTGCTCAAGGGCTAGGATGGTAACGAGGCCTGCTCCACCCCGTAATGCGCCCTGGGCTGCGAGAATGGCAGCGCCGGAGAAGCCAAGGGAGCCGCCAATGATCCCGATGTGTCCGAATTGTCCCTTATGCGACTGGAATGGGCGGCGTGGCAGCAGACCGGAAACTACCTGAGGAGTTAGCAGTACTGCTTCCGGGTCACCCTGATCAGACAGGGCTTGGATAGCGGGCAGGGGTAACACGGCAAGACGACCGACATGCCCGGTGGCCGGGTCTGCCAGCAGACCGGTTTTTGGAAAGGCAATACTGAGGGTAAAATCAGCTGCGATGGCTCCGGGAAAGGGGCAGCCAGTGGCACCGTCAAGCCCGGATGGAATATCAATGGCAAAGGTATATGCGCCGTGATATTGGCGCAGTTCATTGATCATTTCAGCGGCTTGCTGGCAGTTCTGGCGCAATGGGCCGGTGGCACCGATTCCCAACAGGCCATCGAGAAGGACAAGCGGCCTGCCCGCCTGCGCGATCTTCTTTTTTTCCCAGCGCTGGGTATCATGACCGAGTTCTTGAAGTTTTTTGGCAGTCAGTGCCTTCAGTGACCCGGTGGAACCCGCTAGGTGCAAACGAATGTCCCAGCCTGATTTTTTAAGGTGCCGGGCGGCCACCAGTGCATCACCCCCGTTGTGTCCATTGCCGACGAAGGCGACCAGTGTCCCGGGGTTGCCGAAAAACTGCCTTATGGCTGCTGCGATTTGTTTTCCCGCATCCTCCATGAGCGGTTCTGCGTCTTGTCCTTCGCTGAGCAGTTTTTGCTCGGCTTTCGCCATTTCCTTTGGTGTGAGGATCATCGCTTACGTGGCAGTTTACACTGCGCCAATAAACTTTACAGGTGCATTAACCTGTAGCGCGGAACTTGAGAATGGCCATAGCGATGCCCTCCACGATCCTTTGGCGGTAAACCGGGTCAAGAGCGCGGGTTCGGTCCGAGGAGTTGGTCAGGAACGCACATTCAAGCAGGATTGCGGGTTGCTTGTTCTGGGATAGCACATGAAAGCGGGCATGCTTAACACCCCGGTTTTTTGAACGGGTCTTATAGAGTGTGGCTGATTGCACCATTTGTGCCAGTTTACGGCTCGCGGCATTTCTAGCATTGTAGAAGGTTTCAATGCCAGCGGCACTGCGGCGGCGCGCATGATTGAAGTGGATACTGATAAAAATGGCGTTGCCTGCAGCATGGGAAATAGCGACCCTGTTGGAAAGGGTGACGAATTTATCACTGTCACGGGTCAACTTGGTTTCTATGCCTTGTGACCTGAGGTAGAGATCAAGCCGGCGTGCTACGTCGAGGGCAAGATGTTTTTCGTAGGTGTGGCTGAACCCGGCTCCCCGGTCGTGGCCACCATGTCCGGCATCAATAACGACGCGGCTGAAATCAGCGGCACCTGCCATGACCGAAAGAGCCCACCAAAGCACAATCAGTAACGGGGTGATTTGCGTTATTCTTTTCTGGAGCATTATATCAAGACAATATAGGGAATAAGCCACTGGATGAATGCTTAAAAAGTGCCGGATTAAATCCGTGTTGCACAAAAGCTATTGCGCCCACACTAAGTGGTTCTCTACCCCTCGGGTCAAGTCAATCCGGGGTTTCTTTTGCTCCGATATTCTTATCGGGGCATCAGTCCCGGCGGAAGATCCGTAGCGCTGTGACCTCGGTATTCTGCCGTTTTCTTTTTATTAGGATCGTAGGCAATGCCACCGGCAACCCTGACGCTGCCACTGGGATCAATCGTAAGGGTCGGTCTGTTGTTGGCCACTTCACGGTAATAATCGTTGCCGAGAAAATTGCCATCCGGACTGACCCTGGCGTGGGAGTAAATGTGCGGGCTGATCATATGCATCACATGAAGTCGGTTTTCAGCGTCCACGGTTGCCTGAGGCTTGCGCACACTAAGGTAGCGGCCCAGGGAAAAGGTACAGTAAACCCGGGTTCCCTTGGCTTCCCGCAACCTGACGTAAATAGCTGAACTGTCTGAGTCGCGGTGCTCATGCAGAGAGAATTCCCGAAAACTGGCCAGTTTGTAACGCCCTTGTGAGACACCCACGGACTGTTTCCAGAACGCCCTGCTGTCGGTAACATTCGCGCGCTGCCTTGCTGAACTGAAATATTTTTTGAGAGGAGGAAAATAGGCAGCCGCACTGATTGAGTAACTACCGTAGTCGGAGAGGGGATAGATCTGGGCAACATCGATTGTCTTGACCACACTTTTACCGGAAGCAAGCAAGACCGGGGAAAACCTTGCTCCTCCCGCACTGCGGGGTGAGAGCAATTGGCCGTCGCGGTAAACATCAAAGCTAAGCCAGCTGCTACCCCTTGGTCCTCCCAGCACAACATCATGTCCGGATCGGTTATTGATGGTTACTGTTGCCCGGATTGGCTCGTAGGCCAGATAGTGGGTCTTTTGAAGCTTCATCTGGACCATTAACTGCGCCTTCGCCGTGTCTGCATTGAAGATGTGCAGAATGACAACGAGAGCCGGGATCAAGAGAGTGAGGAATCGTCCTTGTATCGGGTTCATGGTGGAAATCACTAATGGGGGGAAATGACTGATAGCAGTATTAGGGGATTGAGAAACAACATATAGCCGGGAATCGGCCAGATGCCAAGATGTTCGGGGCTTTTCAATGGCAACTAAAACTACTTAACCGGTATTGACTTTTTTTCTTCGGGTTGGAGGAGATTTTCCAAGGGGATGTCGTATTCCGGAATCATCGTCTCGTTGTTTTCTCTGTGTATCATTGCAGTGATAAAGATCATGTATGGGGTATAACAGGCCGCGATGATGGCCGCTTTAGGCCAGGTCGCAAAAAATAAAAACCTAAGGCAAAGCAGGATGGATAAAAGCAGGGCGATAAGGCTCAAGGTCTCAAAGAAGTCCATGATGCTGCAGACTCTGTATGCGAGTAATTGTGGAATGAAAACAAGCAGGGCTTTTGAATTTCCATAGAGATGATGAGAGAGTTCCCATTCTGCTTCATGGCGCGCAATGAAATACATCAGCGCGATAAGCAGGATGATATCGAGAATGGGTCCTATCCTGCCGGTGAAAAAATCGTGCAATTCCATGTTTGCTGTTGAATGGACCTAATGTCTTCCGTGACTGCTTCTTATTTTAAGGTGCGTTCATAGGCTCCTTGGGGATCATACAAATTCAAGAAGACTTTGAGAGCTTTACGCATTAATACTATCATTATTGTTGTTATGAGATCCCCCTTCATTGCTGCACTATTTCTTCTGACGTTACCGGTTTGCCTTGCCGATGAAATCAGTGACGTGCGATTACTCTCTGAGCAGCAGGTGGAAATCACGTTTTCAAGCCGTGAAGGGTTCTTGTATGATATTCATGAAAGTGAGGACTTGAAACGCTTCTCCTTTCTGACAAGGATCCGGGGCGTTCAGGGGCAGACAAAGGCAGTGGTAGAGCTGGAAAATAAACGGGGTAAAAGTTGTTTTTTTCGTATCAATCGAAGAGAAACGCCGCCAACGGCTTCCTGGCAAAAATCCTTTAGTGGGTCCAAAGAGGAATCCCATGGTCATTATATTATTGCCTGTCAGGATGGCGGGTTTCTTCAGGTGGGCGAAACGGGATTTCTTCCTTCCACACGGATCTTGGCTGTTAAGGTTGACGCTGCAGGCCGTTTGTTATGGAAAAGGGAGCTTTCCAATCGTGATAACGGCTCCTCCAGTCACGGCACCTACAACCTTGGCAATTCTGTCTTGGAAACTGAAGACGGCTACCTCATTGCCGGAGCCATTAACCGGAACAGTGCCATCATTAAGCTGAATAAGGATACGGGCCAACCCGTGTTTGTTCGCACGCATGGTAACGGCGGCTATGATGCCTATGAGCATTTGGCTCTGTTTGGTGAACGGATTGTTGCCGTTGGGTATAACAACGCAGAAGACAGGAACAATACCTTCTTTGCCGAGGGCAGGGGTTACATGGCGTTTTTGAATTCGGCCGGAGAAAAAACTTCCGGGATTAGCCTAAGGGATGACCTGGCCCAGGCTTATCGGGTCGCTGCCCTTAACGGTGAGCTGATTATTTCCGGATTGGCCTGGAGTGAGGATGATGAACTGGATTTTGCCGTTCTCAAGCTGGATAGCAGCGGCAATCAAATCTGGAAGCGTCGCTTTGGAGGCTCAAGGGACGACCACTGTTTCGGAATGGATCTTGGAGTGGATGGATCCATTTTTCTCACCGGGCACACCCTTTCAGGCACCAGCAACTGGCAAACCTATACAATGAAACTGGATAGTGGCGGTATCCTACAGTGGGAAAAAAAGAGGGGCAATCCAAGAGGGTTTGATGCCAGATATATTCATGATGAAGCCTGGGGTGTCAGGGCAACCCCCGATGGTGGGTGCATCATCACCGCGGGCACCGGGGATGAATATGAGGAGTATTCAGAGAGGATTGGCTCGGAGCGATCTGATCAGTGGAGAGTTTATATGGTGAAATATGGCCCCGAAGGCTCGATGGAATGGCAGGCCACTTACGGTGACCCGGAGGAGGACTGGGCAGGAGAAGACCTTGCTCTCACGCTTGACGGCGGGGTTATTGTCGCTGTGGACAATGCTCAGTTCGGCTTTCTGAAGCTGCCCTCTTACTAGAGGCATCAAAGGATCAGCATACAGTCGCCATAGCTGTAGAAGCGGAATTTTTCCTTGATAGCTTGAGCGTAAGCTTCACGCATTAACTCCGTCCCTGCAAATGCACAGACCAGCATGAAGAGGGTGCTTTTGGGGAGGTGGAAGTTGGTCAAGAGAGCACCCGTGCAGCGGAATTCAAAGCCCGGGTAGATGAAGATGTCGGTTTCGCCACTGCCAGGGACAAGGGACTCGCTGCTACTGGCTGCCAAGTGTTCCAAGGTTCGGGTCACGGTTGTGCCAACGGATACGACTCGCTCGCAGTTGTTGATTGCCTCAGCAGACTGTACGCTGAGGTGAAAGTGTTCACTGTGCATCTTGTGGTCGGTAATGTGCTCAGCACGCACGGGCTGGAAGGTGCCGGCGCCAACATGCAGAGTGAGGAAGGTATGCGGAATTTCCTTAAGCATTTCCTTGGTGAAATGCAGCCCGGCAGTAGGAGCTGCGATAGCACCCGGTTCCCTGGCGTAGACGGTCTGATAGCGTTCACGATCCTCTTCAGCGGGGTTTCTGTCCATGTAATGCGGCAGTGCCAGTTGCCCATGTTTCTCAATGTCGATTGTTTTCTGGAAGCGGACCATTCTTTCTCCTTCCTCAAGAATGTCTTCAACAATCCCTGTAACTCCGGCAACAGAAATCGTTTTGCCTATGCGCATTTTTTTGCCGGGGCGGACCATGCACCGCCATAGTTGCGGTTCAGGTTCATCAAGGCGTAGCAGCTCGATTCTTTCTTCATCAGAAAAGAAGCGCGCGGGCACCACTCTGGTATCATTAAGGACAACGAGATCTCCGTCTCTGATAAATCCGGCGAACTCAGCAAAAGTGCCACTGCGAATCGTTGATTGTTCCCTGTCAACGATCATCATACGGGAACTTTCCCTGCTGGCAGATGGCCTGGAGGCAATTAATTCCTCCGGCAGCATGTAGTTAAAATCATCAGCACGCATTTTTTCTCTTATTACTTTAGGTTGAATTGCATCCAGTGTCTTGTAACCGTTCACTTGAAACCTCAAATTGAGTTGATGTCGAACCTCTCTTTTATGGTCGGTATGCTGGCCTCTGCATTGCTAATGCTCTCTTCGTGCAAATCGGTGCGCCGTATTACCCACGTGGAATCAAGGGGTGCCAGTGATCCATTGACCAAGCGGTTTGTAGGCGGATCGGTTGAGCGGTGGGAGAGCGGTACAACACATGCAATGGGCCAAAAGTATACCACCCCGGGCAAGATTTTTGGCGGAACGGGGGAAAACATGCAGTTTGGTGGTGATTACCGCGCGAAGCAGCATACAGCTTCAAGCAGGACATTTTCCGGCAGCAAGCCCTATAGGACCGGCCGTTATCGTTCTATTGAGAACTGGTATGGTGCTGAAAAGTCATCCGGTGACGCCGCCAAGAATTTCCAAAGTGGCAGCAATAAGGCTCACGAGGGGAAGAAGAAATGGTTTGGCGGTAACCGTAAAGTGACCCCGGGTAGTGCCCGCGAAGGCGGGAAATTGCTGCCATTGAAGTTGTGGCGAGGTTCCCGCGATGCTTCAGAAGGAGATCGCAAGATCGAGGTTGAAGTAATTAATCCTGCCGGCAGTCCCGGTGCACCTGGGAATTTAAGTATTGAGGATGTGCGTGGTATTCTGGGCCGTTGAAGCAATGAGGATATCAGGCGGGCTTGATGCCTGTGGTGTTTCGGGGCATGTTCTTTGCTGAGCCGACATGGCAGATATAATAGAAATGAGTTCACCCGAAGAACAGCTTGAAACACTCGCACGTGGCACAGCCAAGATTTTCAGCAGTGAGGAACTGTTGGAGAAGTTACAGGCCGGCAAGCCGCTACGCGCCAAACTCGGAGTAGACCCGACTGCTCCCGATATTCACCTTGGGCACACCGTGGTTCTGGAGAAATTACGTCAGTTTCAAGTGCTAGGTCATCAGGCGGTGCTTATCATTGGCGATTTTACGGCAACAGTGGGAGATCCTACTGGACGTTCCTCAACCCGGCCACCGTTAACCCGTGAGGAGGTGCTTGCCAATGCGGAAACCTATACGGATCAGGCCTTCAAGATTCTCGACCGGGATCACACCGAAGTAGTTTATAATGGTGACTGGTTCCGTGGCATGCCCTACGAGGATGTTCTTAAGCTGAATGCGCGCGTGACAATGCAGCAGATGCTGCAGAGAGAGGATTTCAGAAACCGCATCGAGGGCAACAAGGAGGTTCGCCTTCACGAGATGCAGTATCCCGTGATGCAGGGATGGGATTCGGTGGAAGTTCGTGCTGATGTCGAGTTGGGCGGGACTGATCAACTCTTTAATATCCTAGTGGGCAGGGACATGCAGAAGTCCCAGGGAATGTCCCCCCAAGTGGCAATGTGTCTGCCTATTCTGGAGGGCACTGATGGAACGCGAAAAATGTCCAAGAGTTACGATAACTATATTGGTGTTGATGAGGCGCCGACTGAGATGTTTGGCAAGGCAATGAGCATTTCCGATGACTTGATGGACAGGTGGTATACTCTGCTGTTGGGCAGTGGCAGGGATTTACAAATACACCCGATGGAGGCCAAGAAGCAGTTGGCTGCGCAACTCGTTGCCCGTTACCATGACGAAGAGGCGGCAGCCTCGGCGCGCTCAGATTTTGAGGCCAAGTTTGCCAAGGGTGATGGCGACGTAGAGTGGCCAGAGGTGAATCTGGGTGAAGAGCGACGATTGATTGCCTCAGTTGCCATCGCTCTAAGGGATGGCCATGAGGTGCAGCGTAGCAACTCAGACATTCGCCGCCTTATCCAGCAGGGAGGTG
>CALCSP010000172.1 GCA_937893785.1 uncultured Verrucomicrobiales bacterium | reverse complement strand
GTGTTGAGATGGAATCCTATGCTGACAGTCATGGAGTGATCTCGGATTTGTGGACCTGACATGTCTCTCAGAAGGCACACCAGAAGAAAGTTTCTGATCGGTAATGGTGCCATGTTGGCACTGCCGTTTTTGCCCTCGTATTTAGCGGCTAAAGAATCCGTATCAAAGCCGGATAAGAAGTTGGTGATTGTCTATATCCCCAATGGGCTAGTCCGACGTTGTTTTATCCCCGGCGAGGAGGAAAAAAAGTCACCGGGTTTTGTGACAGTCAAGAATTCCGAGAAGAAGAGACAGTTGGATGAAAAAACAGCAGAGGGTATTTATCCACTGGAGTTGACCTCTACAATGGAGCCGCTAGCAGGTCATGCCGGCGACATTTCGCTGATCACGGGCCTTGATCGGCCCTATAAGCTGGGAGGCGATGCGCATGAGCAGGGTGCCTCTTGTTATTTGAGTAGTGTTTCTCCGGAAGAAGCGAAGAGAAAAAAGCTAAAGTTTTTGCAGGGACGAACTTTGGACCATGTCATTGGTGAAAAGGTGGGCGGGGCTGGATCACTGAAGACCCTTGAGATAAGTTGCAATGGATTTCGCGCTCCAAAGGAATCACCCCGGTTTGATAACATCTCATGGTATGGCATTGATAAAATGGCACCTTCTATCAAGGACCCAAGGAATTTATACGACCGACTTTTTTCCGGCAGCAGGTATCAAAGGCATCTTGATGAAGTAAGTAGCCTTGTGATCGATGATGCCAGGTCATTGTCAAAAAATCTGGGGTATCATGATCGGGATGTGCTTGATGAATATATGACCATGATTCGCGACATTGAGGTTCGGATGAAAAGGCTGCAGAAGCTTATTGCCGAGTCACCAATCAAGCGACCTGCCGATGAGGTGATTCCTCGAGGAGAATATATTCGCCTGCAGGCAGATCTGATGCTTACTGCCTTACAGGCTGGAATTACCAATGTCTCCACATTTATGATCGGCCCGGAGCGATGGAATGCCCCGATGTTATATGAAGGTGTGTTTGAGCGCCCGGTCGTCCATCATAACATGTCTCACAACCAAAAAGGGGAAGGGTATAAGAAATTACAGCAAATCGACCTGTTTCATATGGAGCAGTTTGCATACATCTTATCCAAGATGAAAAGCATGAAGGAAGTGGATGGCAGTTCACTGTTGGATAACTCCGTTGTCACGTGCGGTGTTGGTCTGGGTGATGGCGCGACTCATCAATATTTTGATCTGCCGCTTATCCTTGCTGGCGGTGCCCAAGGTCAACTCAAACATGGAGTTCATGTGCAATGCCAGAATGGAACCCCCATCAGTAATGCCTGGCTTAGTGTCGCTCAGTTGATGGGGCTTGAGCTTGGCCATTTTTCCGACAGCACGGGAACCCTGAATCTGAGGACCTAGCTTCGTTTAGTTGCCGGTGATTTTTTTAAACCCATTCACATTCACACGTTGGACTCATGATGGCTAAATGGATTATTAGAAGAGCAGTTTTATTTCTGCCCTTCATTTCGATATCATTCTTACGGGGGGCTGATGAATTCAGTCAGACATTGAAGCCGTTTTTCGCCAGTCACTGTGTGAAGTGCCACGGCGGGGACAAGGTGAAGGGGAAAGTTAATCTCAAGGAGATCGACAATATGAGTGACTTCCTTGCAAAGCCTGAACTCATTCAGGACCTGCTTGGTGTCATGGATTCGGGGGACATGCCCCCAGAAGACGAGCCTCAACCGGATGCAGCAAGTCGTGGCACGGTCATGGCTTCCTTGAAAGGGTTACTCCAAAAAGCTGCACAAAACACAAAAACGGAGCCGAATCCGGTGCAGCGGCTAAACCGTTTCCAATATAACAATACCGTCCGCGACCTCTTTGAGATTAACCGCGACATCTTTGCGCTATCGGAGAAACTGATGACGCGGGAAACCATTTACCTCAATGCTCCGGAGATGCCAGGGCGTGTGAATGTGCGTTCCCTTGCAATGAATCCGGCTGGTGGTTTTGCCGAGGTTAAGCCTTTCCCTCAGGACCTGCGAGCTTCACATGGATATGACAATCAGGCCAATCAGTTGACCCTCTCGCCATTGCTGCTTGAGGCTTTTTTGCGACTGAGCCTTTCCATTCTCGAGAGTCCAGATTTTAATGAGCAAAGCGTGGGGACATGGAATACCTTTTTTAAGCCTCCGGCTAAAGATGCTGATATACCGGCCGAGGTGCGCAAACGCATCGAAGGTTTCCTTTTTCGTGCATTCCGTGGGCGGGCTGACCAAAAGATTATTGAACGTTATACCACGTATGCGCTGAAAAAGATTGCACAGAAGGTTCCGTTTACCGACACCATGAAAAAAGTGGCTTCAGCTGCATTGTCTTCACCGCTTTTTCTCTATCGGCATTCTACCGGTGACAGGGCACTTAATCTGGCTACAAACTTATCCTATTTCCTGTGGGCCAGCACCCCTGATGATGAGCTTCTGCGTCTGGCGAAATCCGGTGAGCTTACCAAGCCTGACGTCCTGAATCAAAGCATCAACCGCATGCTTGCTGACCCGAGGATTGAGCGTTTTCTGGATACTTTCCCATCCCAGTGGATGCAACTGGAAAACATTTTGGCAGCCACTCCAGATCCCAAGAAATCGCGCTACTTTAATATCGACAAGAACAATCCGGCCAGCCTACAGATGCTCTGTGAGCCACTGCTGCTCTTTGATGCGGTGTTTGTGGAGAACCGTCCCATTATTGAGCTGATTCAGCCGGAGTTCAGTTATCGCAGTGCCTTTCTTGAGGACTGGTATACTTCGGATTTTAAGGTTCCGCCTTTTGATGCGGAAAAGATCCTTGCCGCAAACCGTGCAAGGGATGAGCAGCGTCAGGCACTTAGTGCCGCCATCAAGAATACAAATGCGGAGCTGGATGCCCTGCTTAATCCGGTAAGACTGGCCATTCTTAACGAAAGAAGAAAAAAAGTCGTTACCAAGCCGGTGGATCTGAAACCTTATGCAGTCTGGGAATTTAATGGCGACCTCAAGGACTCAGTGGGTTCACTTGACCTTAAGGCGCACGGCAAGACGCGCTATGAGGAGGGCATGATTGTCCTTAAAAAGGCTTATTTGCAGAGTGCTAAGTTGCCGATCGACCTGAAGGCAAAAACTCTGGAGGTATGGTGCAAGGTGCATGATGTCAATCAGTCTGGGGGTGGCGTAATGGGTATCCAAGGACAGGGAGATTTTTTTGACACCATTGTCTTAGGTGAAAGAAAGCGAAGGCACTGGATTTCCGGTAGCAATGGTCATTCGCGGACCTTGGATTTTCCGGGATCAACAGCTGAGGAGAAGCCCAATGAGAAGTTGCATTTGGTCATGGTTTACAAGGAGGACGGGACAACGATCCTTTATCGTAATGGCCAGCCATACGGAAAGCCCTATCGCAAGGGGGCAGCACGCTTTCCAAAGAACCAAAGCTCAGTTATTTTCGGGCTGCGTCACCTGCCGCCTGGTGGCAATAAGTATCTTTCGGTCAGCCTTGCCCGTGCCCGGCTGTATAACCGCGCTCTTAGTGCGGAGGAAGTGGCCGCTTCCAGTGATGGTGCCCTTTATATCTCGGAGCAGGATTTATCCTTGGCCCTCAATGCTGATCAGAAAGCAAAGAGGAGCGAATTAACGAAAAAAATCAAGGAGTCGGAGATTGCGCTGAATAGGGTTCCTAAAAACCAAGATCTGCGCAAGTCCAAGCAAGATATGCAGCGGCGCTATGATGATGAGATCCGCAACAAGTTGCGCTCAACGGCTTTTGAGCGAGTGGCTGCCTCGGACCCGCGCTACGGTGGCGTCATTACAAGTGCTGCTATGCTAAGCATGAACAATGGCACAAACAGGACACATCCCATTGCGCGCGGGGCTTGGATTATTGAGGTGATCTTCAACGATCCACCACCACCACCACCAAATGACGTGCCACCCCTCAATGAGGATAGCGGCCCGAAAAACCTGACCATCCGCGAAAAGTTTGCCAAGCACCGGGAAAACCCGGACTGCGCGGGTTGTCACTCACGCCTGGATCCGCTTGGCTTTGCCCTCGAGAACTTTGATATCACCGGTAGGTGGCGGGATAAATATGAAAACGGCAGGGATGTGGATGCTAGTGGTACATTGCTCAGGAAATATCCTTTCGATAGCATCGTCAATTTCAAGCAGGCACTGGTAAAAGAGGATAGGCGTTTTGCTCGGGCCTTTACCGCGCATTTACTCAGGTTTGCTCTTGCTAGGGAGCTCAACCCGGCGGATTCACTGATTGTGGATTCCATTGTGGAGCGGGCTGAGAAGGAGGATTTCCGTCTAAAACCCCTCATTAGGGCGGTGATTCTCAATGAGAGTTTCCTTCAGTGAAGCTGATGTGGGTAATACGGAGGTTGAAGTGTCTGCCAAGGGCACCTCATTTCTCCTTGCGGGCAGTTTTTACGATCGTCCTGTTTTTTTTCCTGACCGGCATTCTTCCCGGTGCCCTGAGTCCCGCTCGGATTTTTTCTGACCATATGGTTTTACAGCGTGATTTGCCGGTTCCGATATGGGGCCGAGCGGATGCCGGTCTGCTGGTGGTGGTTGAGTTTGCAGGCCAATCCGTAATGGCAAAGACCAATGATGAGGGGCGCTGGCAAGTGCATCTTGATGCGCTGAAGGCGCATTCCGAGGGCAGAATGATGAGAATCCGTGATGTTTCCGGAAAGCATGTGGTGCAGATTGATGACGTGTTGGTGGGGGAGGTGTGGTTTGCAGGAGGGCAGTCCAATATGGCATACACCGCTGGGCAAATGGCTCGCCGCCTGCCTGAAGGCAGGAGACTAGTTAACGGGGCGCACTTTGATGGTATCAGGATGCGTAAGGTTAATGAACGGGATGCTCGGTTACCGCAGGGTGATCTTACTGGAGGTAGCTGGCATGTATGCAGCCCGGGATCAGTTGTGAATCACTCGGCAGTTGCCTTTGTCTTTGCTAGTCGTCTTTACCACGAATTGAATGTCCCTATTGGGATGATCGATTGTTCATGGGGCGGAACTCCGATCGAGCCCTATATTCCGGTTGAGGCATTTACCGGTCACCCGACCCTTGAAAAGCTTGCTGCTCTGGCAAAGGCAGGAGATATTCATGCGGTCAGGAAACTGCCTGGTGGCACTTTTGCTCGCAGCCCTGCCTGGCTTGCTGGAGCGATCTATAACGGTCGCATCGCTCCAGTGGTGCCTTATGCAATCCGCGGGGCTATCTGGTATCAGGGTGAGTCCAATTCCGGGCACGGAGAGGATCCGAGGCTTTATTCCCAAAAGATGAGAGCCTTGATACAGGGTTGGCGGCATGTTTGGAGGAGGCCAAATTTACCCATTTACTTCGTACAGTTACCACAATGGAAAAGTTATGCTTGGACCTACTTACGTGAAGAACAACTCCGTGCACTTGATCAGGAGAATTCCGGTATGGTGGTAACGATCGATCTCGACAATGCGGGTGATATTCACCCGCCCAACAAGATTGATGTCGGGGAACGCCTAGCGCGATGGCCGCTTGCAAAGATTCATAAGCAAGATGTCCCAACCAGTGGCCCTGTCTATCATGCAATGGCGGTTCGCGGGGACACTCTCGTCGTCGAATTTCATCATGCTGAGGGAGGGTTGGTAGCAGGGGAAATGCAAGGAGTGGGAAAGTGGATCATGCAAACGGATATACCCCTGAACGGTTTTGAGTTGTGCGGAGAAGATGGGCGATGGCGAAGGGCTACAGCCAGAATCGATGGATCCGTTGTTGAGGTGAGAAGCCAAGGGCTAAAAAACCCGCTTGCTGTTCGGTATGCTTGCCATCCTGAAGCCATTCCTGGCCGGCCATGGAACCTTTATAACAGTGCGGGCCTTCCGGCGACGCCGTTTTGTTCGGATTGGTCTCGAATGCCTTATGATCCGGCGCGTAATCCTTTGCCCAAGTGAAGGGAATTTGGTTCGTAGATTGCACGTTGCTTGTGGGGGTGTGCCATCTGAGCATGGT
>CALCSP010000171.1 GCA_937893785.1 uncultured Verrucomicrobiales bacterium | reverse complement strand
GAGCGCAGGTTGTCGCGAGCGCTGTGGTTGGGTTCACGCCCCTGCTCTATGGCGCATAGGAGTTCACCCATCGTTCCCTGGAAGCCGCTTTCAAACCAGCAACCATCAAGAGGTACCTCAACCTGGCCATCCTCAAGGAAGATCTCCATTGTCGGCTGTTCGTTCAGTCCGGGACCGCGACTGCGAAGGGTCCCCTTGGTTCCGACAATGGTGGTGACATCCTCCTCGCCAAGCTGGGTGTGGGAATTGAAGGACATCCGAACCTGAGCCCCAGGGTAATCTACAATTGCGGAGGCAAGGGCGGGCGGACCGAACTTCTGCTCATCAAAGCGCACAGCGGAGGCGTAGACCTGCCGGGCATCATGCCCGCACATGAAACAGTTGGTGATGTCAAACCAGTGCACGGCAAAATCATAGAGAATGAGGTGATGGATCTTCTCAAAACTCTCGATGCCGGCAATCCATGTCTGGTCCCACTGCAGGGAAAGGTCGACACTGGTCACACGGCCAATCAACCCATCTGCCACTGCATTGCGCATGTAGGAAAAATGCGGCGCCCAGCGACCGTTCTGGTTCACCGCCAGCAGCAGCCCTTTTGACTCTGCCAGGTCGGCAAGCTCAGCCCCTTCATCAAGGTCTAACACGAAAGGCTTCTGACTGAGGACATGCTTGCCGGCATTAAGGGCTTCGCGGACGATATCAATGCGCTCTTCTGGGTGCGGCGTGATATCCAATACATCGATTGTATCATCATCAAGGATCTCTCGGTAGTCACCCACCACCGTCGCCTTTGGGTAAAACTCATCCCTCCTAGCCTCTGCTTTGGAGCGCGTTCGGTTATGCATGGCTGCAACCTGCCAACCACAGTGCTTATAAGCCTTGAGATGAAACTCACTGATGCCACCCGTTCCAATAATGCCAATAGTAGGTTGATAACTTTTCGGTACAGGAGGCAAATAATCGACAGACGGCGGCGCAATATGAGCAATCTCCTTGTTCGGGCTCAGCCCGTAATCATCGTCAGGTTCACTCATTTCAGGAAAGGCAGAAAGACTCAGCGGTTTGCTCCATGTCCAATGGAAACCCAAATACCATGCTTATGTCCACCTCAAATACAGCCTACACTTTAAATCTCCTGTAAATTAATCCTTTGGAGACCTCCTTGACGTCTTGACGAAGGCTCAAGAAAAAAGCAACTTATTGAAACGTGTTTTTCCCACCAAGAGAACTGACATCAATGCTTCTTGTGGTCATAATCGGCTGCCTGTTTCTGGATTCCGAACCGCTAGCCGCAGGAAACAAAGGAACCAAGCACTCGGAAAGCAGTGGACTCTGGGCACTGAATAAGCTTAGAAAGCCGGAAAAGCCGAAGGTAAAGGAAACCAATTGGCCACGCGTTCCCTTTGATTATTTTATTCTGGAAAAAATTGAGCAGGCCGGACTGGCTCCCACACGGCAGGCTGAGAAGAGGACCCTCGCGCGCCGTGCCTACCTGGACCTGCATGGCCTCCCACCGACAACCGCAGAGCTAAAGGCATTCCTTGAAGACGGGAGACCTGATGCGTGGCAAAGGCTCATTGACGGACTGCTCGCCTCACCCCGGTATGGGGAACGCTGGGGCAGACACTGGCTGGATGTTGCCCGCTACGCCGATTCTAACGGTATGGATGAAGACATTGTGCATCCCGTGGCCTTCCGCTACCGCGACTATGTGATTGCCTCCTTTAATGAGGATAAGCCCTTCGATCAATTTATTGTCGAACAACTAGCCGGCGACCTGATGCCTTCCGGCAACCTTGCCCAAAAACGTTCACAGACCCTTGGTGTCGGTTTTCTCTCGGTCGGACCCAAGATGCTCGCCTGTGATGACCCGGACAAGATGCGCCGTGATATCGTCGATGAGCAAATTGATACGACCGGCAGAGCCTTCATGGGTATGACATTTGGTTGTGCCAGGTGCCATGACCACAAGTTTGACCCGGTTTCCATTGAGGACTACTACGGCCTTGCGGGAATCTTCATGTCGACTAAGACACTCACCAAATACAGTGTCGTAGCCCGCTTCCACCAACACGACCTCTCCGAAGAAGAGCACGCCAGGAGGCGCAGAGAAATTGCAAGCCTGGAAAAACGCAAGGCGGACAAGACGACGCCTGAGGAAGAAAAAAAACAGATCAGCAG
>CALCSP010000170.1 GCA_937893785.1 uncultured Verrucomicrobiales bacterium | reverse complement strand
TTATTTTTACAGCGAAGGTTCACGTTTGTGCCCATGCCTACTTTAGTTTCGTGACATACGCATAGAAGGCTCCCATCGGGACACCTTTGGCATCCGTAAACTTGCCCCACAATTCGTCGCGGCCGGGCTTAAGCTTCAGCTTGAAGGTCACGCTCTTATCCCCGGGTTTTACGGGTAAGGTCAACTCCTGCCCGCCGAGTTTCAGGTGTGCCTTCACGGCGGCAAAAGCTTTACCGGGCACGGCACGGAAGGGCGTCACACCCGGCACGTCCGCACCTGCCTTCATGGAGGCACCAATGGAGGCGTCCGCTTCCTTGGGCCAGCGGCGTAGCTCCACGGTGTATTCACCTGCCCGTTTTACATCTACCGCCCAGAATCCTGTATTGCTTGGCTTTTTCTCCGCGTTGCGGATATGGCGCTGGTTCCACGGGGTGCTGCCATCGGCAATCCAGTCATGGCAGGTCAGGGTGACGGGGTTTGCCAGCGGTGCATCTGCTCCTAGGTAAATGGCGGTGGGTTTGCCGAAAGTGGGCACAATCTCCTCCCACCACGCATCATAGAACTTGGTGAGGCGCTTGACCACTGTCGGGTTGGCGGCAGCAATATCCTTCTTCTGTCCAGGGTCGGCGTTGATATCGTAGAGCTCTTTTCCATTCACAAGGCGCCACTGGTCGGTCATCACTGAGCTCTTGCGCCATTTGATGGGGTCACGCACGCGCTGGCTGTCAGTGATAAGGATCCGGTCCGGCCAGTTCTTGGCTTTGCCCTCGATAAGTGGACGAATGTTTACGCCATCAAACTTGACGCCCTTGGGTGAAGGCACTTGGCAGTAATTGATCAAGGTGGGAACGATATCCACATAGGAGGTGATGGTGTCCACATCCTTACCCTTGTTCAGGCCGCCCTTGGGCCAGTGGATAAAGAAGGGTACCCGGTGTCCACCGTCATACTCGCTGCCCTTGCGGCCACGCATACCATTATTGTGGATGTTGGATCCACTGGAAGTGCCGTTGTCGGTGGTGAAGATAAAGATGGTGTTTTCAGCCAAGCCTTCTTTCTGGAGGAAGGCGCGCATCCTGCCGACATTGTCATCAATATTGGCGATCATGCCGAGGAAGTTGGCGACATTAACACCCTGCTTGGCATAGGGCTTGGCAAATTTCTCCGGGGCATGCATCGGGCCATGTGGTGCATTGGTGCACAGGTATACAAAGAAGGGCTTGTCGCTATCCTTCACCTTGGTGATGAAACGCTTGGCATAGTCAAAGAACACGTCGGTGCAAAAGCCCTTGGCGGGCACGGCTTTGCCGTTATGGAAGTAGGCGCCGTCAAAATAGGCGTTGTCCCAGAAGTCGGGTGTCTGGCCCACGCCCCCGCCCCCGTGGCGCAATACCTCCTGAAAACCGCGGTCCTCCGGGCGATAGGGATAGTTGTCACCCAGGTGCCACTTGCCGAACATGCCGGTGTGATAACCCCCATTGCCCAGGATCGTGCCGATGGTTACCTCGTTGGCACGCAGCATGGAGCGGCCCATGATGGTGTGCCAGACACCGGTACGGTTGGTCCAGTGCCCGGTGATCAGTGCGGCGCGTGTCGGCGAGCAGGTTGGTGCCACGTGGTAATCGGTCAATCGCACGCTCTCGGAATGCAGCTTGTCGAGATGTGGTGTCTTGAGCACAGGGTTGCCATGGCAGGAGAGGTCGCCGTATCCCTGATCATCAGTGATCACTAGCACGACGTTGGGTTTTTTTGCCGCATAGGTGGTAAATTCGCCAAGGGCAAGGCAGAATCCGAGAATAAGAAGGAACAGGAAGTATCGTGATTTCATGGATAGATTAAATCAATAGCAGTTAAAACGGAGGCGAACCTTAACCGATTTCTGCGCAGGGAAGGAGGATTTTTTTGCTCCTAGCTTCATGAAAGGCGTCATTTTTTGTAATATCTGCATGCCGAGTAGCAATCCTGCTAGAATGAGCCACTGCAGTTGATAAAAAGCAGGGAATCCTCTAATTTTTTATCTGTAATGACCATGCAAAATGAGCGGATCATCTCCGTGGGACTTGGAGAGTGGGGGTTTCGTAACCTTCCGATGCGGCAGCATTTTGAAATTGCCGCCCAATTTGGCTGCCGGTGGCTTGAGTTTGGCATTGGTGGTGACCAAGTCGGGCGCTTACCCGAGTTTCCCGATGCCGGGCAGATTGCCGATTATCGTGCGCTCAATGAGGAGTTTGGCATCCAGACACCGTTTTGCTGCATCGAGAATGACTTTACTCTTGCCGATGCGGGTGCCCATGCGGCAATGATCGAGAAGTGCAGCAGGCAACTCCTTGCGGCTGCCGAGTGTGGTGCCACTCATGTCCGGCTCTTTGCCGGGTTTACCCCGGCAGCGGAGGTCACTCCAGCAATATGGAGCCGTATGATCAGTGCCTTTGAGGCCATGGAGGAACAGTGTGCCGGGCTGGGGTTGACCATTGCCATTGAGACCCACGGCGGCATTCGGTTTAATGATGACGGCTCGGCAACGCACATCAACTCAGTGACCACCGATCCGGATTGCCTGCGCCGCCTGATGGAGGAATTACCTTCCAGAGTGGGATTTAATTTTGATCCCGGCAATATCAAGGCTGTTCGGCCGGATGACCCGGACTGCTGCCTGTCCATCATCAACGAGCGCATCAACTACTGTCACATGAAGGACTGGAGCCGTCAGGGAGAGGGTTGGGTGGCTGTGGCTATAGGGGATGATAACCTGGATTATACGCCCTTATTTGAGCGCATGAGTTTTTCGGGCGTGTATCTCATAGAGTATGAGCCTCTTCACGATTGCGAGGAGGGAATCCAGCGTAGCCTTGATTACCTTGAGCGAATTGCGTCGAGGCAGGAGAATCTTAGCTTTGAGAAATAAGCAGTAAGGGCGGCACTTAGGTTAAATCCCGACAACGTGGGTCGTTGTTTTTGCGACTGCTTTGCAGGGGGGATTGTTCGATCATTATTTTTTGCCAAACAGGATACAGATCGGTGAGGGGACCTTGATCAGGCCCCTTGTCTGGTAGGCAAGTTCACCGGTTTCCTGGTCGATTTTAAATACCGATACGGTGTCGGAATGAGCCCCTGCCGCCAAAATCCAGCGCGCACTTGGGTCAATGTTGATATTTCTGGGCCAAGCTCCGCGGATTGGCTCCACTTCCGTGACGCTTAGGGCACCGGTGTCAGGATTTGCTCGATAACAGGTAATGCTGTCATTACCCCGGTTTGATGACCAGACAAACTTGCCGTTGGGATGGATCAGGATTTCCGCAGCAGAGTTAAATGTTTCCTTAGCCTTGGTTTCTTCACTGAGAGCAGGCGTGGTTGTCAGCCGCTTGGCACGGCCCTTCTCCGCGTTATAGGCAAAGGTGGTTACCGAGAGAGATAACTCGTTGAGCAGGTAGATGAACTTTCCATCGGCTGAAAAACGCATATGGCGCGGGCCGCCACCTGGGACGCTGGCAGCCGTGCCATGCTTGGCGATGCCGGCATTTTCCACCTTGTAGATATGAATCTTGTCTGTGCCAAGATCTGGAGTGAAGGCAAATTGCCCGTCCGGAGAAAATCCACACCAGTGCGGGTGAGGGGAATCCTGGCGGTTGCCGACAACCTTGGATCCGCCTTTGTGTTCCATAACGACGGATTCACCGAGCCTGCCGTCCGGGTCAATGGGTAGGAGGGCGGTTGAACCCCCACCATACTGGGCAGTCAGCAGAAATTTGCC
>CALCSP010000169.1 GCA_937893785.1 uncultured Verrucomicrobiales bacterium | reverse complement strand
AGAATGAGTTCTGACCTCCAGTCATCGCCAAGACGGTCGAGCATGGTCGCCCTTGTCCCCATTGATGAGGCTGCTGCCAGTGCGGTGGCTACCGGGCCGCCACCCATGACCAGTGAGTTATTGGCTTCCTCTACATTTCCCGTTACGGGAAATGTCTGGATATGCGTCAGTATGTCGAGGGTGCAGACCCCGATTCCAAGGATGCCGTTTGCCATTAGCTGCAACCTGCTATTTTTTTCTTTACCCGTTCCAGCAGTGCGGGTTGCCGCTTAAGTTCTGAAGTGAGCGCCTGAATCGCGGTAAGGATGGGTTGGCTCATGTGGTGCTCAATACCTTCGATGTCGTCATAAATGGATTTCTCGTCGAGTCCGAACAGTGCAAAGAATTCCGCTAAGCTTTCATGTCGTCTCACAATTTCCCGTGCAATCCGTTCACCGTCTTCAGTGAGGACAACACCACGATATTTTTCATAAGCGACGAGCCCCTCGGTGTCCATGCGCTGGATCATGCCGGTTACACTTGCCTGCGCAATACCGAGGTTACTTGCGATATCAACGACCCTTGCATAGCCCTTATCCTCAATCAGCGTCAGGATTTGCTCGAGGTAGTCCTCCTGCGCGCGCGTTCCGCGTGGGGGTGGAGTGACGTTTTTTGACATCGATATAGTATGGCATTACTAAAATTAATTGGCAATATAAATAAAGATTGTTCAAACAATTTAAGTTAGTATAACCTATACTTTTCGATTGACCGGATACTCCACCTTGTTAGTTTCGAGTGATGTTCAGGTTATTGAAGAATGCCTACAGAAAACGATTACAGGGTGCACTGTTGTGCCTGGTGATGGGGGTGAGTGCCTGCAGTGCTCCGGATGTCGGTCGCGGAAAAGCCACCAGACTTTTTGTAGTGACGACGACCACGATGATTACAGATCTGGTCAAGGATATTACAGGAGACAAGGTAAGTCTTAAGGGATTGATGGGTCCAGGAGTTGATCCGCATCTTTATGAACCGGTGCCTGATGATGCGATTGCCATGAGTCAGGCTGATTTGATTTTTTATAACGGTTTAATGCTTGAGGGCCAGATCACAGACATACTGGCAGGCAAGGGAGCCAAGGCTTTTGCGTTGGGTGATTCTGTGCCTGATGAGGAGTTGAAGGGAGATGAAAATCACCCTGATCCTCATATTTGGGGAAATGCCCTACTCTGGAGTCGTTGTGTGCCTGTTGTGGTAGATGCCCTTGCTGAGGCGGATCCTGACAATGCTCAATTTTACAGGCAACGGGGTGATGAAGTGCGCCTGAATTTGGAGGAACTTCACCAGTGGTCACTGGAACGAGTAAAGGAGGTGGAGCCGTTATCCAGAGTCTTGATCACAAGTCATGATGCATTTGAATATTTTGGTGATGCCTACGGATTTAAGGTGATTGGGTTGCAGGGCATTTCCACGGTGAATGAGGCAGGAATCGCTCAGCGGGTTAAGCTGGTTGATTACATTAAGGAGAATTCTGTGAAAGCGATCTTTGTGGAATCAAGTGTTTCACCGTCGGCCATCAAAAGCATTGCTGCAGATTCCGGTGTGAAAATTGGTGGTGAGCTCTTTTCTGATGCCATGGGCAAGCCCGGAAAGATCGAGCGTTT
>CALCSP010000168.1 GCA_937893785.1 uncultured Verrucomicrobiales bacterium | reverse complement strand
TTTGATTATCCTGGTAATTGGAAGGTTGCTGAGGATTTGATCACAGCGACGATCCATAACTTATTCGTTGAGACTCCCGGCGATGCAATCGTGATCATCCAGTCTTATCCGCTAGAGATGGTCCAAGACCTGAAATCTTTCAGTAAGGATTTTTCAGAGGGCGCTTCTCTTGATACAACTTTGGTTTCAATCAACGAGGCACCTTTTTCCGGCCTTCGGAGAAAGTGGGGATATGATTGGATTTCAGAGGATTTTGAGATTGTTGTTCTAGGAGAGTCAGTTCCACATAAACGCATTTATGGGAGTAAAGAGGTTGGAGGTCGCCAAATTTTTCTCATTCTTCAAGTGCCAGCAGAAGATTACCAGAAAGTGGAAAAAGGCTTTCATTTAATAGCCAATTCATTGTCCGGCGAGAGACAGAAGAACAAGAGTCTTTAGTTTGGTTTTGCCTTGCCTATCTGCTAACGCAAGAAGCGGTGAGAACTATGAGGTTAGGTGTCTTCAATGCTGTCTGTTACTCTCTGACTCATTCAAAATCCGTGGCCAAATTGGTAAAACCTCCGCTGATTAATATGTCAAAATGTAATAGATTTAGAATATAATGAATCCAATCCATATGACCCGATTATTTCTCCTGTGTCTGCTGTGCTCGACTGTGTTCAATGAACTGAAAGCTCAACAGGTCAATCCGACAGCTGCCTCTCAAGGTGACCTTTGGTTAACCTATCCGGGAGAATCGGGGCCCGGTAAGGGGAAGCATGTTGTGCTGATTGCTGCAGAGCAGGAATACCGTAGTGAACAATCCATGCCGATGTTAGCGAAGATCCTTTCCGGTCATCATGGTTTTGACTGCACCGTTCTTTTTTCTGTGAATGAAAAAGGGGAAGTTGATCCAACAGTTCCTGCTCCCTTCAAGGATAAGGAAAAGCGGCATAATATCCCCGGTCTTGATCACCTTAAAAAGGCTGATTGTGTGATCTGGAGTTCACGTTTCATGCATCTTCGGCAAGAACAGATGCAGCATTTTTATGACTACTTTGATTCGGGAAAACCGCTAATTGCCCTGCGGACTGCCAATCATGGTTTCTGGGGTGGACTCAAATACAGGAAGGATGGTAAAAATGTTTCACTGCGCGAGATGCTGGGAGGAACTTTCATGGGTCATCATGGGGGGTGGCATCGTGAGGCGACTCGTGGGGTGATTGTTGCTGAGAACAGCAAACATCCTATTCTGGTTGGAGTGGAAGATATCTGGGGAACTTCGGATGTTTATCGCTGCCACGATGACAAGAATCCTTTTCCGGAAGATTGCACCTCATTGGTTCTAGGTCAGCCATTGATTAACCTTGAAAGAGATGCTCCACCCAATACGAAAAAAGAGCCTTTGCCGGTCGCCTGGACAAAAACATGGACCGGCACCAAGGGGCAAGACTCCAGAATTTTTCATTTTACCATGGGTTCAGCAGGGGACTTGGCAAATGATGGAGTGAGGAGAATGACGGTAAACGCCGTCTACTGGGGTTTGGGAATGGAAGAAGACATCAAGCCGGACCGATCTGTAGCGATCATTGGAGATTACAAGCCGTTAAAGCCCGGGTTTAATTACGAGAAGCTTGGCGTCAAACCGCGTAAAGTTGAGTATTATCGGTGATATGCTTCGATTGATCTTACCCATAGTTTTTGCCGGGTTCCTTTCTCAAACGTCAGCTCAGTATGACGAATGGAAACACTCGGGATCGTTCTACATTATAACGACTTCTGCTGGAGCGGATTTGCCGGCTTCGGCAGTCGAGCAGAACTTCCCGTTGTTGGTTCGGCTAAACACGGACTATTTCGATTTCAGTCAGGCGAAGCCCCGGGGTGAGGACGTCCGCTTTTCCTCCAAGGGTAAACCACTGGCCTACCAGATCGAACGCTGGGATACAAAGGGAGGCGAAGCTGATATTTGGGTGCGGATACCGATCATCAAGGGCAATGATCAGCAGGCGATCAGAATGCATTGGGGTAATGAAGAGGGTTCCAGTGAGAGCAACGGAGAGCAAGTTTTCCAGACCGCGGAAGGATTCGCCGGTGTCTGGCATTTGGGAGATAATCTAGAAGACTCCACTTCCAACAACCTGGACGGCGTCAACAGGCCGGACAAGCCAACCACCAATACTAAAGGCATCATTGGAGATGCTCAGGAGTTTGGCGTGAACCAAATTCTTGTCATTCGCCCACCCGGGGCCAAACCGGATCGACGGGTTACCTGCATGCCCTCGGGCAACGCTGATCGGACGATGTCGGCTTGGGTCAATCCTACGAGCTTCGAGGGTCGCAACTGGGCTCAGGCGTCGATTGGCGGATGGGGTGAACCGGAGCGCGGACAAAAGCCACATATGGGATTGTCTTATTTTACCATGACCGGACGAGGGCAGCCCCGCTTTCATCTCTACGGCTTTGACCCCCGATGTGCCAGCCCCTTGCCTCGTGATGAATGGCGGTTTGTCGCTCTTGCCGTTTCTGGGGACATGGTTCGCTTTTACGTTGATGGCATTCATAAGGAGACGATCAACAACAACGGCGAGTTGGTGAGTAAGCTTGGAACCTTGAGAACCCCGGTGTCAACGCCCGTTGATTTGGGTGATCATGGAAACGGAAGAGGACCTTTCAATGGCGCTCTTGACGAGGTGCGTTTTGAGTCGGCGGCACGTTCAGCCAACTGGTTGAAGCTCTCATTCGAGAACCAGAAGCCGCTGCAGTCACTGGTTGGACCACTGGTTCAGGATGGTGACGAGTTTTCGGTCTCAAGGTCAAAATTGGAGATGAAGGAGGCGGACTCGATCGCCCTGTCTGCCAAAGCGGGAGGAGCGAGAAAGGTCTACTGGGTTTTGCAGGACGGAGACAAGGAGGAGATTCTTGCTGTCGATTGCTACAACTACACTTTTGACGCCGGGCGGGTTGCCGAAGACAAAAAGGTCGCATTGCAGTTCAAGGCACTCTTCGCATCCGGTGTGAAAACCCTGACGATCCCAATTGCGATCAAAGAGAGCGTCCCGGATCCTGTGTATACGCTCAATGTTCCCAAGAACTGGAATGGCAGAGATGAACTGGTGATCTCGCCATCGATCAGCAACGTGGCCGAAATCTCAGCCAAAGGCGCCGGTGAGATGAATTACTCATGGAAGCTTTCGGGCATGGCTACGATCAGCAAAGCCGAAGCGGGAAAGCTGGTATTAAAGCGGGCACAGAACAGTGGGGACCTTATTGTTGATCTCGCGCTCGATAATGGTGGATCCGTCGTTTCACGCTCTGTCCGTATTGCGGTTGAAGAAGCGAAGCAGGATGCCTGGGTGAAACGCATTCCTTCTTCTCATGAGCAGCCAGTGGACCATCAGTTTTTCGCTCGTGACGACAAGGGAAAGGGGATGCTTCACTACAGAGGAACGCTTAAGGTGCCCGCTGATTCGGTCTTCCTGAAGCTCTATGCCGGCGACAAGCTGCTCGTGACACAGCACCAGAAGATAGGCGCTGACAAAAAGTATGCCTTATCGGCAAGCTTGCAGGCAGGTTTGATCGCTTATCGCACGGAGTTTGGTATCAAGCAAGGCGGGTTAGAAACGGTTCTGGAGAAGGCAAGCGATCTGGTTTGTGGCGATGTTTTTGTCATTCAGGGTCAGTCCAATGCCGAGGCCTGGACGGACCAACGTGTCGTTCATCCATACAGAAGTCCTTGGCTGCGCAGCTTTGGTACGCCGAGCACGAACAAGGACAGGGCCCGGGACGCGGTCTGGGGCAATGCCTTGTCTTTCAACGGCGGCCAAAAACATCATCATTTCCAGATTGGCTATTGGGGTGTTGAGTTGGGCAAGATGCTCATCGAAAAGCACAAGGTTCCGATCTGCATCATCAATGGGGCACAGGGTGGAACGCGGATTGACCAGCACCAGCGTAACGAGGCT
>CALCSP010000167.1 GCA_937893785.1 uncultured Verrucomicrobiales bacterium | reverse complement strand
TTGGGCTCACTGTCTTCCACGGAGTGGCCGCCGGCGAGCACGGCTCCAGATTCCGTGATCTTGTCCAGGGCACCTGCAACAATGCCGTGTAGTTGTTCGGGAGGAAGTTTCCCTGAAGGGAAGCTTACCAGATTCAGGCAGGTGATCGGGCGGGCTCCCATTGCATAGATGTCACTGATGGAGTTTGCCGCAGCGATTTGACCGTATGTGAACGGGTCGTTGACCGGGGGAGTGATATAGTCGGCAGTGGTGACGATGGCGGTTTCATCGCTCAGCTTGTAGACACCGGCATCATCGCTGGTGTCAAAACCAACGAGCAGGTTGGGATCCTTGTTCTTTGGAAGGCTTTCCAGGAGTTTACCGAGCCCGACCGGGTCGATTTTTGCGGCTCAACCGCATGTCTTGGAAAGGCTTTGCAGGGTCGCTTTTTGAAACATTGCCATGTCTACTGAGAGTTAAGGGGCAAATGCCGTCAGATCAAGTCGCATAGCATGGGTCTCTTTTTTCTTTCCGTGGTGCTCATTGCAGTCCCTGGTCACAGGATTCAATGAGGATGAGGACAAAGCGGTGCTGAATCGCTTTGCGATATCTGGGGACAAAAGGCCCCCCGTTGCGCGTTTTGCCGCCCGGGCATGGCTGCATGTGGTGATTAGCAAGCCTTAGCGCACTTAAGGTATTTCATTCTTCTGCTGCGCCGGGCATTTGCTCAGGCTTGATGTCAACTTGCTTGATTAATTGATTAAGGAGCCTACCGGTGTCGGCGATTGCTGCTTGATAGTCCTTATTGCCGGCCAGATTGTGCATTTCAAAAGGATCTTTATTCAGGTCGTAGAACTCGTAATCCGCAGTATCCGGAAAGCGAATCAGCTTGTGTCGAGTGGTGCGCACCCCCCAGTGGAAATGGCCGGTGGCCCAGTAGGCATACCAGATGCCTTTGCGCCAGTTGGCAGGCTTTTTGCCCTGCAAGAGCGGCCGCAGGCTGACTCCCTGCATGGCCTTTGGGATGGAAACTCCTGCCATGTCGAGCAGTGTCGGGGCAAAATCGACATTGCTGCACAATGCTTTGTTGATGGAACCCGCCTTGATCTCCTTGGGGTAGCGAACGATGAAGGGCATCTTTAGGGATTCCTCGAGGATTAGCCGCTTGTCATAGAGGCCGTGTTGACCCAGCCAGTATCCCTGGTCACTGGTATAGATGATCACGGTGTCATCCTTGATGTCCTGCTCTTCCAGATAATCAATCACGCGCTTGATATTATCATCCACTGCTCCCACTGAGCGCAGATATTTGTGGATCATGTGCTGGTAGGCGGCCGAAGTCTTGCCGCGGTCGCTGCCGTCATGTGGCCACATGGGTGGCTCCTTGTCCTGATCGTGCCGACCGAAGTAACCGTTTTTCTCGAGCATATGCCAAGTGTGAACACCTTTAAGGCGGGGGCTGGTCGTCTCCACTTTCTCATGCAGGCTGGGTGGCTCGGGGATCAGGGTATCCTTCAGATAGTCCTTCCAGCGCTGCGGATATTCATAGGAATGGTGCGGCGCCTTGAAATGAAGCATCATGCAGAAGGGTTTTTTGGTATCCCGGTCTTTCAGCCACTTAAGAGCCTCGGTAGTATAGACGTCCGATGAGTAACCGGTATGTTTTTCACCGGGTACTACCTCGCGTTTTTTCTTCTTTCCATACCATTGGGTGTTCTTGGAGAAGAACACGGGGTCAAACCATGCTCCCTGACCGCGGGTGACCTTGAAGGTTTCAAATCCTTTGGGCTTAGAGGAGAGGTGCCACTTGCCGAAGACCGCCGTCTGGTAGCCGGCCTGCTGCAACTCGGCCGCCACCTGTGGGGCGTCTTCATTGATACCGCCATTGAGATTTGGAACTCCGTTCTTGTGGCTGTATTGGCCGGTAAGGATGCTTGCGCGGCTGGGTGAGCAGATGGAGTTGTTGCAGCAAACATTGGTAAAGCGCATGCCCTCTGCTGCCAGGCGGTCAATGGTCGGGGTTGGGCAGTATTTCTTGAGCCATGAATCGTATGCCCCGATGGCTTCGGAGGCATGGTCATCTGACATGATGAAGAGGATATTGGGCTCCCTGTGCTTGGCCTCTAGGCTGGTTCCAGCGAGGATGCCCAGCTGGCATGCCAAGGTGATAAGAATGATTTTCAGTTTTTTTGCAAATGAATACATTTATTAGTAACAAATCGTCTTTCCTAAAAAAGATTCAAGCATGAGAGCAAGGCGGCAGTATTAGGGGAGCAAGCAGCCCGGGCAGAATGCGGGTTAAACTCCCGAGGGAGTCAACTTCCAGCCTGGTTTACCTGAGTAGTTTCAACCAGAGGTTGCTTCATGGAGCACTACTGCAATGGCTTCTCGCCTAAGTGGATGGACGGGAATACCTGAGTCGACTTTGCCCAGGCATACCAGCGTTTTTTCATGTCTTCCAGGCGCTTCGGATGTTTTTCCGCCAGATTGTTGGTTTCCGATCTGTCTACGCTCATGTCATATAGTTCCCACTTGTCCGCTTTAACGCCCTGTTTCTTGGCGACCAACTTCCATTTGCCATCGCGAATCGCCGAGTTGCCTTCATGGGCGAAGAAAATAGGCTCGGATCGCTCAAGAGTCTTTCCCTCGAGTATCGGTCGCAGGCTGACACCCTGCATTGGCGTGATTGCTCTTCCGCCATGTTCCTTTGGGTATCTGGCACCCGCATAATCAACGCATGTGGCCATGATATCGATCAAATGTCCGGGATCCTTGGCAATGCTGCCAATCTTACTGATGCCTTTCGGGTAGCTAATGATAAAAGGAGTCGCCACGCCACCTTCGTGAACCCAGTGCTTGTATTCACGGAATGGTGTGTTGCTGACGTTTGCCCAGTCTCGGCCATATGCGATATAGGTGTCAGCGGGTCCAGGCATAATGCCAGGCCCCATGACCAGAGGGTAACCGTCACGCGTTTGTTTCGGGATCATATCCATCTGCAGGTCGCTGGCCTTCATTGGCGGCATAGTCGGTTTATTCGGACGTTTGGTTAATTGACCGCGGGCCTTCCGCCCCAAACCTTCGGCGCAACCGCCGTTGTCCTGCATGAAGCAGATCAGCGTATTATCAAAAATCTTCTCGTCCTTAAGCGTGTCGACGATTCGACCGATGCCTTGGTCCATATTGTCGACCATTGCGGCGTATACTTCCATGCAGCGCAGTTCCCACTCGCGATGTTTGACATTATCCCAGTCGCCGACGGTTGGTGTAAAGGGTGATTCATCGCCGATTACACCTTCCTTCTTTGCCTTCGCGTAGCGGGCACGACGAATTGCATCGTAGCCGGCATCATAGCGTCCCTTATACTTAGCAATATCCTTCGGCAGGGCATGCATCGGCCAATGCGCTGCCGTGTAGGCGACATACATAAAGAACGGTTTGTTGGCATGTTCTTTGCGATGATCCTTGATATAGGTCACAGCGTTGTCGCTGATTGCATCCGTGAAATAATAAGTCTCTGGCTGGTAAGCCTTGTCTGCTTTTACTGAGATACGAGTGTTATCACGCACCATCGTCTTCGGGTCAAAGAAACTGCCTGCACCACTGAGCATCGTGTAATTACGGTCGAATCCGCGTTGTTTTGGCCAGTTTTTAAAGTTTGGATTCGCCGTGTTCGTGCTATCGGATTCTTTAAAAACATGCCATTTGCCAACGTGGTAGTTTCGGTAACCCGCGGCCTTTAGGACTTGTGCGATGGTCAGGCAATTAGGGCCGATCGTATTGACGTATCCGGGTTCCAGATAGCGGCTTGCGGTCATGTGGCCCAGCCCGGTCTGGTGCGGATACAGGCCGGTTAGCAGGGACGCCCTTGTAGGGCAGCAACGGCCCGTATTGTAGAATTGTGTGAGCTTCATCCCATTGGTCGCAAGACTGTCCAGTGCCGGCGTATCGATTTCGGAGCCGTAGCACCCAATGTCGGAGTAGCCCATGTCATCGCTGAGTATGACGATGATGTTGGGGCGCTCGGCGGTGTGCGCGGTTGCAGATATTAAAAAAATCGATAGAAAAATCGCCAGTGATTTCGAAAAGTGAATGATCATTTGCTTATGACTTCTGTATTTATTAAGTATCAAAAAGTTATCTTGCCGGGCACTTTGAGTGTTTTTTTAAGTCTATTCAATTCTGAATTGTGATTCCTGCATCCAATTGGGGAGAATGGGTCAGGCAATCAACTCGGGCAGAATGCCGGTCGAACTTCCTAGGGAATCGACTTGCACCCCGGCTTGCCGTAGCAGTGTTACCCAGAGGTTGCCCAGTGGAGTGTCCTCTTCGGGCAGAATAATACTTTGACCCAACTTGAGGTCATCCGTCAAGTCAGCCAGAACCTGGGTCAGTTTCTTTTTCCCCGGCTGCTTTTCATCCTCCGGCGGCATGTCACCAGCATTCAGGGCATCAAGGACATCCTGCCATCGTTGGGCTGTCGAATCATTGTTGATTTCCAGCGGCAGGGTGTCTAAGCGCAGTTTTCCCTTTTGCTTTTCAGGGCCGTGACAGCGCGCACAGTTTTCCTGAATGAATGGCACGATATTCCCTTCAGGAAAAATAATGGCGGAATCTGCTTTTACTGCGGGCAGGTTATTACCGATGCACAAGGCAAGGGCTAAGAAAGCTAAGCCTTTCCTTTTATGTGAACGGTCGTCAGCAACGTGGTGGGCAAAGGGCATTACGACATGAAACAGATGAATGATGCTCTGATCTCAACAATAAGAGATCGTAAGGTGATCAGTATTGCATAAAACGGATGTTTATCATAGGATGCAATCCTATTGCATCACTGATGCCAACTGCGGTTTTTATCTTTACTGAGATCGATTGAAAAGTTACTGCCAGCATCCTGTAACGGGAGTTGTTTTTTGTACATTAATGTTTTGGGCGCCGGCTCTCTTCAGTCAGACGACCTTTGTGCCGTTTGGTGCGACCTGGCATTATCTTGATGACGGGTCCAATCAGGGGGAAGCATGGTATCATCCGGATTTTGATGACAGTAGCTGGGCAAGTGGTCCTGCTGAACTCGGTTATGGTGAGCGTGATGAAGCGACCTTGGTGAGCTACGGTCCCTCAGCGGCAAATAAACACATCACGACATACTTTCGCCATGTCTTCAGAATTAAAGATCCTGATATCATTCCTGGCTTGAGGTTTGATATCATTCGTGATGATGGGGCTGTCATATTTGTCAATGGCACGAGGGTTTTCAGCACTAATATGCCTCTTGATGACATTGATTACCTGACCCGTGCCGTTACGTCTTTATCAGGTATCAACGAAAAGCTGCCTGAAACCTTTGTGATGGGTCCAGATCTTCTGGTGCCGGGTATTAATCTGATTGCAGTGGAAATACATAAGGCTTCACCCGCCAATTCAGACCTCAGCTTTGATTTGCGTGTTACGGATGCCATTGGGGCGACAGCTCCGGTAATAGAGAATTGTACATTGAGAATGAGCAGTTCAAATCCTGTTGTGGCTATCTCCTCCGAAAACATCAGTGCCAGAGATATCAGCAGTAATGAAGCAGGCCTGAGATTTACGGTGAGTGATATTGAGTCTGGATATTTTGAAATGATTACCAATCCTGGAAAACCGGTAAGCGTATTTACGCAGGGTCAGATCAGAGCAGGGCTGGTGCGCTTTGTATACAGTCCGGAAAGCTTTGGTTCAGCCAACAGCGACGTGTTGCTCGAAGATCCATTGGGGCGGAATGAGATCTCCGGAGTGGTTGCTTCGACCAAGAATTCCGACCTTCTCTGGGCGATTGAAGACAGTGATAATGGCGCATATCTGCTTGCCCTCGGCATTGATGGGAGTGATCGGGGGGATTGGTATCTTCCTGGGACGACAAATACTGACTGGGAGGATATTGCCGCTGCTACCATTGGCGGCCAAGCATTTATCTATATCGGTGATTTCGGTGATAATATGGCCGTCCGTTCGCAGCAAACAATCTACAGAGTTAGGGAACCTTTGGTGACGGGGAACTTTGGAGGTGTTGTTCCTTTTGGTGATATTGAGAAAATCAGTGTCCAGTATCCGGAAAATCCTCCTGGGGAAAGGGGGGCAGGTAGTCCTGGTATTCCTGCCCGAAGGGACGCAGAGGGTATGATCGTTGATCCTGCTACTGGTGATATGTATGTGTTTTCCAAGCGTGAGTTTAGGTGTCGAATTTTTCGCCTTGCTCACCAGGAGAGCTATACCGGCTTGCAGACTCTGGAATACGTTGGTGAGATGCCGGCCCTAATCAGGGATTCTGTCGGAACTGCTACGGCAGTAGATATTTCACGTGACGGGCTAGAAGTTGCGATCCGTAACTTCGAACACATTTTTCTCTACAAGCGAAATGATTTAACGATGTCTCTAGCTGATCTTCTTACTGGTCGGCAGGTTGAAGAGTTGCCATTTGTCGGGTCTTCACCTTACCCCTTTGGAGAGCCTAAGGGTGAAGCGATCTGGTTTTCTGCAAATGGTGATGCCATATTTACTCTTGGCGAGAACCTTTCAAGGTCAGTCAGTGTGCCACTGTTTGAGTATCCAAGGCTTGCTCGACAACCTCCCCCTGCTTTTTCGATTTCAGTGAGCGACGGAGCACTGAGTACTGGCCCACAATCTGCGGCTATTTTTTTTAACGAGGGTCCTATTGAATCCTGGCGGCATGGGTTTTTTAGCGTTGCTGAACTTAGAAATCCAGCCATGGAGCAGACACTATGGGGTGATTATGCTGACCCTGACCGCGATGGTGTATCCAATCTCCTTGAGTATGCTTTTGGTTCCGATCCTAGGCAAGCCGGTGAGCGGGGGGACAATATCCTTCTGACGACGTCTCCATTTGATGATATCCCATCCTTTTCATTCACCTATCACAAAGACCTTAGCCGAGAGGGAATCGACTATCAGGTGGAAATCAGTAATGACGCCATGTCTTGGACACCCATTGGTGATAGCCTGATTGCTAGGGACGATGGTGTAGAAACACGACGGGTTACCGTTTCCTCATCCTTACACCGTGAATGCTGGATCAGGTTGAGAATCAGCCGCGAGCGTTGATCAGTTTTTGCCATCACCAGCTTTTTTCCTTGCTTCTGCCAGCAACTTTCTCATTTCGCCCAGTTGAGCTTTGAATGCCGGCTTCATAGCCAGATTGGTATATTCATTCGGATCATCCTTCAGGCTGTAGAGTTCCGCCTTTGCCGGCTCGCCCCACTCTGCATAGCGCCAGTCACTGGTTCGAATAGACCGGCCGAGATTGGTGCCCCTGCTGACCACGGTGTAGGCGTATTTTTTCCCAGGGAGACGAGGGTTTTTCAGAAGTGGGACAAGACTTTTTCCCTGCACTAAGCCCTGTGGCTTGAGTTCACAGAGCTCAAGCAGTGTTGGATGAAAGTCCACAAGCTCAACAAGTGAATTCGTGCTTGTTCCGGGACGAGTCATTCCGGGAACGCGCATAATCAATGGTACACGAGCACATTCTTCGAACAGGGTGACTTTTCCCCACATAAAATGCTCTCCAAGGTGGTAGCCGTGGTCCGAGGTGAAGACCACTATAGTGTTTTCCCAGAGATTGTGCTCTCGAAGGGCATCAAATAGCATCCCAACCTGTGCATCAATGAAGGAGATGCATGCATGGTAGGCTTGTATGTATTCCCTGCGAAGTGAATCATTTTCCTTTTCCATCTCAAAGCCAAAGGCTTGGAAGCGTTTCACCATGGCCAGTGATGGAATGTCATCCCAGTCATCGGCAGGACTGAGTGAAAATTTCAAGTCTTCCAACGGGTATTGGTCAAAATATTTCTTTGGAGCAAGGAAGGGCACATGTGGCTTCTGAATTCCGCAGGCCATAAAGAAGGGCTTTTCCCCATAGTTTTTCTCATTAAGCCACTTGATGATTTGCTGCACATTCTTGCCGTCTTTATGTTGTTCATCGCGAAGTGCTGTAGGGCCATAACCTGGGGGCGTTTGTCCCCTCGTCTGTGTGGAGAGTGTCTGAAGATGGGCTTTCCAGTTTTTTCGGTTTTCCCGCAGGTCAACGGATCCGTGTTCTGACTCGTAAATTTTACGAGCACGGGTTACCAGCGGGAGTTCATCATTTTGGAACATGACCTGTTCGTCCCATGCAGCTTCACCGGGTTGATGCCGTGATGAATGGAAAATCTTTCCAACGCTGCCAGTCCAGTAACCGCTTTCCTTGAACTGTTGCGGCATGGAAACACTTTCCGGGCGGGATTTTCGGATATCGACAGTGTTGTTGAGAACACCCGTGCTTTCCGGGTAGAGCCCACTCAGGAAAGAGGCGCGGGATGGGCCACAAACAGGATACTGACAATAGGCACGACGGAATGTCATGGAGCTTGCTGCCAATGCATCCAGAGAGGGAGTGCGGATCATTCCATATCCGGATGGTGAGACATGCGTATTGAGGTCATCACAAACGATGAACAGGATGTTTGGTTTCTTACCCGGTGGCGTGTCCTTTATCCGAATACGCGCTTTTTTTCGCTCCTCGCGTTTTTGCTCCCGCTTAAGTTCACGTAATTTCCCTTTGGTTTTTGAGTGTTTGGCGGTCGGCGGTGTGTTGTTTCCGGTTTCAGCAGATGCTACCATTGTGTTCAACCATTTTTCATGGATATCAAAAAGCTCGCTGGCCTTGGTGGGGTTTTTTTCTGCAAGATCCTTGGTTTCCGAGGGATCCGACGCAAGGTCATACAGGCTGAATTTCTCCCTGAAGCCGTGCGCTTTCCATCTGCCCTGACGCACTGCCCATTCCCCCTTCGGGGGGCCACTGTTCCAAAACAGGTTCGTGTGATGAGAGTCTGCTTGGCCGGTGAGCAGTGGCAAAATGCTCTTGCCATCGAATTGGGTTCCTTTGGGGATGTCGGTGCCGGTGGCATCAAGAACGGTAGGCAGGATATCGATTGAAATAACCGGGGTTTTAATAACGCGCCCGCCCTTAAACCTATCAGGCCAGCTCATGATCCATGGGGTCCGGATCCCTCCCTCATTCAAGCTGCCCTTGAAACCACGCAGGGTTCCATTGTCAGCTTCCATGGCCTTGGATCCACCATTGTCCGTGAGGAAAAAGAGCAGGGTGTTATCCCATATCTTTTCGTCTTTCAGTTTCTTGACCACGGCACCGACTCCAAGGTCGAGATGGTGTAGCATTGCCATCAGTGTCGCGCGCTTTTCGGATATCCTGGGAAATTCTTCTCTGTAGCGTATGATGTCCTCCTCTGGAGCTTGTGCAGGAGAGTGTACTGCGTTGTAGGCAAGATAGAGGAAGAAGGGGTTCTCTTTTTTCCGTTCAATGAAAGCGACTGCTTCTTCGGTCAAGCGAGTGGTCAAGTAGCCACGGTACTCGTTGTCTTTAAGGCGTCGCTTGTTGACGTAGACTGGGGCGTAGTCACTACCATTTACTCCCTGAAGCTTGAAGTAATCATGACCACCCCTGCCCATGAATTTGTAGCATTCATCAAATCCCCGGTTCATGGCATGCCATTTGAGAAGCGGATAATCATCATCGAGACCGAGGTGCCACTTGCCAATTGCAGTGCTGGTATATTCATTGGGGAGAAAGGCGGGAAAGATTGGCAATTGGGGGTCAAATCCCCGTCCACCATCCCCGGCAGTGTAGACTCCCACCCTTTGCTGGTAGCTTCCCAGCATCAGGCCGGCACGGGTTGGTGAGCACACATGACCACTGGTGTAAGCCTGCGAGAAAAATACACCTTCCCTTGCCAGTTCATCCATATGAGGAGTTGCCACTTCCTTCGGGTGATCGGGGTTGAAGCTGATATCAGCATATCCCTGATCATCGGTGAGGATAATGACAATATTTGGTGTTTGTGCGGCTTGGGTTAGCGATTGGATTGCCATCAACAAACTAAAAATCAGTGTCTGTTTGAATATCATTTTCCGGATTTAAGAGATT
>CALCSP010000166.1 GCA_937893785.1 uncultured Verrucomicrobiales bacterium | reverse complement strand
GAGGAATCCTTGCCCTAAACTTGTTCTGGTAGAGTTGACCTCACCCGCAAAGCGGTTTAAAAGGAAAAAAATGGCAAAGGTTACCATCTACCACTACCCGAACTGAGGATCTTCAAAGAATGCCCTGGCGGTCGCCGGGGAACTGGGAATTGAACCGGAAGTCATCCTCTACATCAAGACGCCGCCTGACAGAAAGGCGCTGGAAAAGATCATTGCCGGTCTTGAAGACCCTGTGGAAGATCTGGTGCGCAAGGACTCCAAGTTCAAGAAACTGGAGCTCAATCCGGATGATTATGTCGATAATCCGGAAGCTGTGATTGAGATTCTGCTCAAGCACAAGCAGTTGCTACAGCGCCCAGTCGTCGTCAAAGGCAACAAAGCAATCATAGGCAGGCCAAAGGATCGCATTATTACGCTTCTTTCGTAATAATTCCTTGTGCCTTATTAAGGCACAACCCAAGCGATTACCCTCACAAACAAAAAACATTTCATCCGGCATTCGCCAGATGAGGGAGCAGATAATCCGTTTATTGCCTTATGCCTTGACGCTTGGGCAGCTCATCCCCTATAACGAGGAGTCCCTCTTTTTGAACCAAGCCCACTAAAATGAAATCAAATTCCAAAACGCCCCTCTTCTACCACCTGCTGGCACTTCCCCTAATTGCCCTCTTTATCAGCCTGAGTCATACGAAAGCTGAAACTCTAGACACCTTGGCAGAATACGGCAACGCCGCTAATGCCACATCACCAAATCCTGCCGGGAAGGCGCACGGTGCCGACTTTACCAATGCGGCTACCAACTCTTATACCATCACGGCTGCCGGCACCGATATTTGGGGCGGAAGCGATAATGGAAGCTTTATTTATGATGCCGACGGACAACGTCCAGCAGGATCCAACTTTTCGGCTGTTGTTCGCTCCGTTTCTATTGCCGCGGATCCCCTTGAACCACTTGGCAATAACTGGGGACGCACAGGTCTAATGGCACGTCAGGATGTCTTTGCCGCCAATGCACCGAATGTGGCCCACCTACGCAGAGATGGCGCCAACGCATGGACTGCCCTCCAGGGACGCAGGGACCTTGGTGGTGGCACTGACCGGGCTAACGGAGAACTTGGCAATCAGGCTGCTAATAATGCCAATGGGTCCGTGCGCAACACCCCGCTTTGGCTTGGACTGCACCGGGTCGATGGAGAATGGTATGCAACATGGGCACCTGACAACGGCGGTGCCCCAGGAACCTGGAGCATTCCCCGTCAACGTGAAAATCCCGGTATCAACATGAATGGAGACGTTTGGGTTGGACTTGCCCACCAGTCCCATGGTGGAAATAATGCCCACAACCTTGGAGGCAACACCGCTATCTTTGATAGCTTCCGCGTCAGTGATTTTGGCACTTTCACCAGTGGTGGCAGCGGCGACATCTCCCTTGACGGCACCAATGTCGTCATCAGCAGCGATGCGTTTAGGCTCGGTGATGATCCGGACACTACAATATGGCGCGCTGACTATATCACTTCCACTGCCACTAACACCATCACCACGGGCAAACTGAAAGCAGATATCTATCTGCAGAATAATGCGGGTAATCTCGCTGCTTTCGACGTAATGACATCCGGAGTTCCTGATGGCACCGCCTATATTGAGTCTCCTTACTGGTGGAGTAACAACTATACATCGACCAATGCAGCCGGGGTAAACCTGTTTGCAGAAGCTGTGCCCGGATCTTTCGGAGGTGGTCAGGACAGCTATGGGGTCAATATGACCGGGCAGATCCACATACCGAGCGATGCGGATCGCGATGGAAGAGAAACGGTGGAGTTTCATGATGGAGTTGATGATTTCTGTCTGCTCGTCGTCGATGGAGTCACCCTGATCAATCACAATGGAT
>CALCSP010000165.1 GCA_937893785.1 uncultured Verrucomicrobiales bacterium | reverse complement strand
TCTGGGGATGTCGGGTTTTTTGAGCTTATCGTAAACCGTTCCGGGGTAGAAAAGGGGGCCGTTAATGTGACCAAGCAACATGCTGCCGCCTTCACCGACAAAGATGGCTCCCTGATTGGGGAGCTTCTTATTTTTTGGAATCCCTAGGTTGCCATCGTTTTCAGGAGGTCCGTAGCTTCCATCATACCAGGTCCAGGAAAAATCTTTAGTGGTCCGAGGTGTTGGTTTGAATCCAAGGTCGACAATCATCTTGGTCGGAAGTCCGTAGTTTGTCGTTGCGCGGCAGGTGGCCTTTGCCCAGGTTGGAGGTTTCAGGTCAAGAGTGCCGAAAGGACGGTCAAAGATGTGAATGCCCATATCGCCGAGAGTTCCACAGCCAAAGTCCATATAGCGACGCCAGCCCATGGTGTGATATTTACCTTTTACGAAAGGACGTTCTGGTGCCGTTCCAAGCCATAGGTTCCAGTCAAGGTTTGCGGGCACGGGATCGTTCTCTTCATGCGGAGGTCCATCATATCCCCAGTTCTTGAAAGACCAAACGTGAACTCTGCTGATCTTGCCGATCAGTCCGCTGCGAATGAAATGACTCGCCGTCCGGTAGGCGATTGAGGACTGGTTCTGAATGCCCATTTGAGTGTAGACTTTGTGCTTTTGGGCTGATGCCATCAGCGCACGTGCCTCGGCAATGTTGTTGGTCAGCGGCTTCTGGGTATACACGTGCTTACCAAGCTCAATTGCTTTCATGGTTGCTGGATGGTGCGTGTGGTCGGGGGTTGATACTGAGACAATATCAACCTTATCACCCATAGCATTGAGCATTTCGCGGTAGTCCTGAAATTTTTTAGCGCCTGGGTAGCGTTCTTCAATACTGGCAGTTTGTTTTCGTCCTCGGCCTTCAAGACTATAGCGATCGACGTCACAGAGGGCGACCACTTGAGTCTTTGAATGGGCTGCGATTTGTGCGGTGTCCACAGAACCCTTTCCACCAACGCCGATGTGAGCACTTTGTAGGCGTCCATTGGGAGAGTTGGCTCGAAGGCCTGATGGTAGAATAGAGAATCCGGCCAGAGCGGTGCCCGAGCCAAGGAATTTTCTACGGGAAGTATTGTGGAGTTTCATTGCTTGATGTTGGATTTCTAGCTATCTTAGATTGATAAAGGCCGAAGACCAAAATCAATGGCTGTGATTACAACCCTTTGAGATAGTCCATGCTTTCCTTGATGCTGGCTATTGGATCAGGTGATTGGTCCTGCTCGACGTGACAGTGAGCAACTCCCGCAGCCTTGGCCGCTTCGATGATAGGCTCCATGTCAATTATCCCATTACCAAGCTCTTTGAAAGCATCACCAGGAAGGCCTCCATAAATTGGAAGCTTAATATCTTTCTTAATGTCCTTAAGATGAAGCTGTGAAATTCGACCGCTTAGCCCTTTGATAAGACTTACTGGGTCGAGGTTTGCAGCCTTTATCCAAAAGACATCGACCTCAAACATCATTTCTTCACCAAACTCCTGAACAAATACGTCGTAGCCTGTTGATTCCTGCATCGGCTGGAACTCAAAAGAATGATTATGATAGGCAAGTTGAATTCCGGCCTTTTTCGCAATGACCGCAGCCTTGTTGAGATTACCTGCGACTCGCTTGTAATCATCAAGATTTTTTCTGTCCTTGTTGTGAAGGTAGGGGACAACTAGATGGGAGAGCCCGGCACCCTTTGCCTTCTCGATAATTTTTTTAAAGTCTGAGTAACCTTCATCACTTGGATTGACTGCTGCCTCCCAATCAAAGTGAGTGGAGTGAACGGCAAGGCCCAAATCTTTTGCCATGTTAACCATCTTAAGCTCGCCTGGAAATCCATAAGGCTCTACCTGCTTATATCCTGCATCGGCTACGGTCTTGAGGGTGCCTTTGAGGTCAGCTCTTAGCTGGTTACGCAATGTATAGATCTGGAGACCAATATTTTTGCGGTAAACATTGTCATCAGCCAAAGCTAAAAGACTTTGAGTGGATCCTGCCAAGATGGTGGCGGAGGCGGAGGTGCGAAGGAAATTTCTACGATTCATGGCGGAAAGGAAAACATAATCTCCCAGCTTGATCAACCATTAACGTGAGCTGGATTTTAAAGTCTTTGATATCTTTCATCCTAGTGCTCATTCTTATTACAAAAAACGGCGGATCCCGTTTAGGGAACCGCCGCTTGTGAGAGTTTGATTATCTAAATCTTTTACTGATTTTCTTCAATTCTGAAGAAGAGCTTTGGAGCTCCCTCGAGTGGGTTTGGTAACCACTCATCTTCACTAGGATAAACGGTTGTCTCACCCTGTGATTCAATGGAATCATCAATGTCCGCATCAAATTCCTCTAATGACTCTGAGAAGTAGAGAGCATAGGTCTTGTTTGGTTTTGAGTTCCACTCAAGTCTGAACCCATCCTCTTCAGCATTGTAAATGATGCTGGTAAATTCAAATGGTATGGCAAGTCCGAGCATTTCTTCAATGCTCTTACCGTCTCCATTGTTCCAAATGTCTGCAATTTCGAATGGTGCTAGGGCTCTGCCCCACACAGCAACGTCATCGACCTTACC
>CALCSP010000164.1 GCA_937893785.1 uncultured Verrucomicrobiales bacterium | reverse complement strand
TTTAATTTAATAAATTGAAACATGATTAATGTAACAAATGATGAGTTCACAAAATTCACTTGAAGGAGAGAGAATAAAGATCCCCCAAAAACCTCAGAAAATCGCAATCATCTCTTGTATACACGGCAACATGGCTGCCTTGGAGGCTGTTTGGGATGATATTCAGAAACAGAACGTAGACAAGGTTTACTGTCTCGGCGATTTGGTTGGATATGGACCTTTCCCTAATGAAGTTATAAAATTTGTTCAGCAAAATAATTTGACCACCGTTTTAGGGTGCTGGGACGAAGGTATTGGAATGGAGCAAGAGGATTGTGGGTGTAAGTTTATTACTGAAGAAGATGAAAAGTATGGGCATGCTGCGTTCGAGTGGACTCGCTCTGAGATCACGGAATCTAATAGGCGTTTCCTAAGCGAACTATATTTTGGCCAGCGTATTACTGATACAAATGCAGGAACACTGCTCATGGTTCATGGTAGCCCTCGCAGCACTGGGGAATACCTCATGGAATCCACCCATGATCTCATATTATTTGAACGCGCTGCATCGGGCGATTGCGATGTGCTAATATGCGGGCACACTCATGTTCCTTTTTCTAAAAAGATACAAGGAACCATGCGGGTCACAGCAGAATTAGGTCTTAAAGACCAAATTCAAAAGAACATATATATCGCCAAAGGGGCAAGTCCAAAGGAGGTAGTTCTTAACCCTAAATTATTAATAAATGCCGGCAGTGTTGGAGAACCGCGCCATGGTGGTATAGAAGCAACCTATGTGATATTTAATACAAATTCAAAGGATGTTCAAATAAGAGAAGTTCCTTATGATGTTAATCAAACCATTAGCGCTCTAAAAAAATCAGGGCTGCCAGAAGTCTTCGCTGAACGCCTTCTCAGGGGCAAAGAGTTTGCGGAGAAAAGTAAAGATATTGTCTGTGTTTGTTGAAAAGCAATTTATTTACACATTCACATAAAAATCACCATTATTATTTGCCTCCCAGCACTGTATATTATGTTCTGCTGAAAAACCCCCAAATGTAAACAAATCACAAAAAGTCCTAATGCAAAAACACATAATAATTTGGATCTTAACAATATTTTTTCCGCACATGATTGAAGCAGACACAGGAAAAGCATCTTCACCAATTATTCCAATATCCGATTTCTTCAAGAACCCTTCAGAAGTTGCGCACTCCATTTCACCAAAAGGCGATTTCGTTGCATTTCTAAAACCTTGGAACACTCGCATGAATATTTTTATACAAAAAATAGGTGCGAAAGAACATAAGCGTGTAACTTCCGTTAGCGACCGGGATATTCCAGGCTTTTTTTGGGCAAACAACGATCAGTTAACCTACACACTTGATAGTGGAGGCGATGAAAACTTTCATATATTTATTGTTGATCGAGACGGATCGAATCTTAGAGATTTAACTCCACACGAGGATACCAGGGCTTCAGTGATTGATGATTTGCCTCAGCATCCCAATCATATGTTGATTCAGCATAATCATCGTGATAAACGTGTTTTTGATGCATATCGTGTCGATCTAACAACGGGCGATATGGAACTGGTGCTTGAAAACCCAGGAAATTATACTTCATTTCTGGCTGATCACGAGGGCAAACTACGGTTAGTTACGAGTACTGATGGGGTTAGTACTAGTATACTCTATCGAAATACCGAAGAACAACAGTTTCAAATTATTCTAACTACGAACTTTAAAGAAAGTGTTGATCCCTTATTTTTCACATATGACAATAAAAGCTTTTATGCCTCTTCAAATCTCGGGCGTGACAAAAAGGCTATTGTAATCTTTGACCCTATAAAGGCCGAGGAATCAGAAGTCATTTTTCAACATCCGCAAGTTGATGTTAGTAACCTCTTACGGTCTGATAAAAGGAAGGTCATCACAGGTGTCTCTTTCACGGCTGCACGTCGCGGGTATCAATTTTTCGATGAAGAACGTCGCAGTATTCAAGAATGGCTTGAACAACGCCTTGATGGCTTGGAAGTAAGTATTGCTAGTGTAAATTTGAATGAGGACAAATACTTAATTCGTAGCCACAGCGATCGTGATCGTGGCTCTTATTATTTTTACGACCATGTAAACAAAACCTTACAACATCTAGTAGACGTTAGTCCATGGATTAAGTCAGAACACATGTCTCCAATGAGGCCAGTCGTTTACCAATCAAGGGACGGCATCATTATACACGGGTATCTCACTCTACCATTGGGTGTTTCTACAAACAGTTTACCTACAGTTGTTCTGCCGCATGGGGGCCCATGGGCCCGCGATACTTGGGGGTTTCGCCCTGATGTTCAATTTTTAGCTAATAGAGGGTATGCGGTTTTTCAAATCAACTTTAGGGGATCTACTGGTTACGGACGCCAATTCTGGGAAATGAGTTTCAAGGAATGGGGGAGAGCTATGCAGGATGATATTACTGACGGTGTTAATTGGCTGATTAATCGAGGGATCTCGGACCCTGAACGAATTGGGATTTTTGGCGCTTCGTATGGCGGATATGTTGTTTTAGCTGGGCTTGCATTTACACCCGATTTATATGCATGTGGGGTTGATTACGTTGGTGTTTCGAATTTGTTTACCATCCTAGAAACTATACCACCTTACTGGGAACCAATGCGGGAAATGATGTATGAAATGATGGGGCATCCAGAAGCCGATTCGGACTTGTTAAGATCAGTTTCGCCTGTTTTTCATGCAGATAAGATAAAAGTTCCGCTTCTTATCGCCCAAGGCGCTAATGACCCTAGAGTGAAAAAATCGGAGTCCGATCAGATGGTTGCTGCAATGAGAAAGAAAGGCGTTGAAGTGCCTTACATGATTAAAGAAAACGAAGGTCACGGGTTTAGGAATGAAGAAAATAGGTTCGATGTTTACCGCGCTATGGAGCAATTTTTCCATAAAAATCTTGGTGGTCGCAGCGATATTGGACATGACTTACTAGGCACCTTAAATTAATTTATTTGTTTCCTTTGCAACAAGGGATATAAAAGTACGATTTCCTTTTGTGACTTTTATTGATCATCCCTCTATGATCTAAATTATTTTTTTTACCGCTTCACAGACTAACCACTTGTTTTCCAACAGCTATAAAGACTGTTTTTTCATTTACATTGTAGTTTTTCTCGGTTTTATTTGAGAACACGTTCTCAGAATGTTATTTACTGTTCCTCCGTTTTGAATTCCTTTTGAAAAAGTATTATGTTAAAACCAGACCAAATACTCGACAAATACTACCTCGAAGCCCGGCGCGACCTACTCGAAATAGCCGCATTGCTTGACCGTTACGATGCCGCTGTTGAACGTGGGGGCTCTCTGCCGCAGAAAGATAAGAAACACGCCGTTCTGTATAAATCTTTGTTGTATCTAGGTCATTCAAATTCCTCAACCGGTAGTCGAACCGAAACCTTGCTTGATTTTTTTTCCGAAATCTAAACTGGAATTCATATGCAAATTATACAACCACACTATCACGCTATCGCACGCACTGCCCAAGATTATGAACGTATGGCCATGTCTGGAGTTGTCGCAGTATGCGAACCAGCCTTCTGGGCTGGATTTGATAGGCGCCATCCAGAAACATTTATCGATTACTTTGCACAGATTGCGGAATTTGAACCAACACGTGCTGCTCAATATGGTATACGTCATTATTGTTGGGTCGCTGTAAATCCAAAGGAAGCTGAGAACAAGGAACTAACTCAGAATGTATTGAAAGCCATGCCAGAGTTTTTACAAAAACCTACCTGTCTTGGCGTCGGCGAAACCGGTCTTCACAAGTCTACGCCTAACGAGATTGATTCATTGCAAGCTCACGTGGAAATAGCCATGCAGCATGAACAACTCGTATTGATTCACACCCCGCATCTATCGGACAAATCACATGGTACAAAAACCGTCCTAGAAGTTCTTGATGGCCTTAAAATCGATCGCAATCGCATCTGGATTGATCACGTAGAGGAAAATACCGTGAAATCCGTCCTAGATGCTGGATATTGGGCAGGGATGACATTGTATCCTGTTACGAAATGTAGCCCACGACGAGCTGTGGATATTCTGGAAAAATACGGCAATGAGAGACTTCTGGTCAATTCATCCGCAGATTGGGGACCCAGTGATCCATTCACCTTGCAGGAATGCATACTTGAATTCAAACTTCGTGGTCATAGCACGCAGGAGGCTATTGAAATCTTTCACAATAACCCTTGCAGATTCCTTGGCCAAAACCCTAAGTGGGATATTCCTCTTGTTCAACTGGTTACACAGTAATGACGCCGATCATACTGTTCACTGGATTCCTTGGTGCAGGAAAAACAACTTTTATCCGTGACTTGATACCTGGTCTTATTGCTTCCGGACAAGAACCGTATGTCATTCTTAATGACTACCAAAATGCAAGAGTTGATGCCTTAGCTCTGCAACAAGTAGTTAGACGAGTCATCCCAATTTCCGGGAATTGCATTTGCTGTGGTTCACGGGATGAGTTGTTCAATTCTCTCGAAACTGCGCCTCTTAATAGACAATCAGTTATGCTAGTTGAGGCTAACGGCACAGCAGATGCTATTCAACTTATTCAACTGATTAGCAGTGATCTCCGAGCGGTAAATTACGCCCTTCCTTGGCAACTATCATTGATTGACGCTAAACGTTGGCAAAAGCGGCATTTTCACAATAGTTTAGAAGTAAACCAAATAGAAACCGCCACTCACCTATACTTAAGCCATACTGATGAATGCGACTGCGAGCGTCTGGATTTTGTTACCAAAGATGTTAAGAGACATAATCCTAATGCCGCTTGGGTCAACTTAAAGAGCTTCGAGTCCGAGGTAATAAATTTGGTTAATGTTGCGCCAAATTTCTCTCCGCGTGTTTTGCGTAGTGTTAAAACTCACACACAGGTGAATCATGACGATAGGCATGCTGAAGCTCATCACTTTGCTTCTATGGAATTGCCCTTGCCTGATGGTTTAGAGCGTGTGAGGCTAGAGGAATTTCTTCGCACCTTGCCTTCTGAGGTTCTTAGGGCTAAGGGCCTTTTGAGGCTCGCAGAACAAAAGGACGAGTACACAATTTTCGACTTCATTGGAACAGATCAAACTGTGAAGTTGCGGAGTCACTTCGGAGAACCGCACGTTGGCTCTTTGTTTATCGCCATTGGCCCTAGACTTCCTAGAGAAAAAATACGTGCTTCCTTGTATCGTATAGCAGGAATTTCGACAGCTGTTTAATAATGCCACTTGAACTCTACGACACATTTACCCGAACTGTTCAACCAATAATACCACACCATGGGAAAACACTGCGATTTTATTGTTGTGGTCCCACGGTTTATGGCCCGGCTCATATTGGTAACTTCAGAACGTTTGTAATGCAGGATATTTTTCGACGTGTTGTTGAAGCCGATGGCACTCCTACTCGCCATGTAAGGAATATTACAGACGTCGACGACAAAACCATTCTGAAATCACAGGCGGAAGGGTGCCAACTAACAAACTTTACAAATAAGTGGAGGGACCGTTTCCATGAAGATTGTTCTGCTCTTGGTCTTTTGACTCCACACGTAGAGCCATCTGCCGTGGCACACATCCCCGAGCAAATCGACCTGATTACGAAGCTTATCGACAAGGGGCATGCCTATCGTAATTCAGACGGGTCGGTATATTTCGATGTTCGTTCCTTCCCTACCTATGGGCATCTGTCCCGCCTAGCAGATCGAGAAATCACAACAAATACAATAGATCGTGAACAAGACGATGATTACGAGCGAAACAGCGCTGCTGATTTTGCTTTATGGAAAGCTTCTCGATCAGAAGATGGCCCCAACTGGTGGAGGTCTCCTTGGGGCCACGGACGCCCAGGATGGCACATTGAGTGTAGCGCCATGGCCATGAGGCACCTTGGGGAAAGCTTTGACCTTCACTCTGGGGGTATTGATCTCGTATTTCCACATCATGAAAATGAGATTGCGCAGAGCGAGGCCGTGACAGGAAAGAAATTTGCTAACCATTGGTTCCATGTAGCTCATCTTACTGTCGAAGGGCGTAAAATGAGTAAATCACTTGAAAATTTATACACACTCACTGATCTTTCTGAGCGAGGCTATACACCAATGGAACTTCGTTACGTGCTACTTTCTGGAAATTACCGACAAACTTTAAATTTCACGTTTCATTCGCTTGATGCTGCCCGAAAGGCGCTTTCTAGGCTGGGCTATTGGCAAAAGCGGTTTGGGGAAATACCGAACGAATTAACTGTAGGTGCATGCGATTTTGGTCCATTTCTTCCAGTATACGAAGCACTACTATCAGACCTCAATACTTCGGAAGCGCTCGGGCGATTACATTCCATCGGACGCAGAATCATAGCTAATATAGAATCGGGTGGACTTTCCGTTCTTGAAAGTAGATCAGCAAGTCGTGGACTTGCTCTTGTTTTACATATCCTTGGAATTGTTCTGCCGACTGCTGCCAAATCGAAAGAAGATCCAAAAGATAAAGTTCCGTCCAGGATACGATTCTTGGCCGCTAAACGACTTGAAGCAAGAAGAGAAGGTGATTGGACCCTTGCAGACAAACTTCGTGCTCAAATCCGCAAAACCGGATGGGTTATCATTGATAGCGAGGACACCTACACTCTTGAGCGACGCAATTTACAATAATCGATCAAAATTCAGACGCACGATGCCGTGTCTGTTGTTACATAAGACTAGGATCGAAAATGAAAACAATATTAATTAGCTTTATCCGGGGCTATCAAATCTTTTTAGCCCCCTTGCTCAGGATAGCGAATGGCGGTCATGGTCATTGTCGCCATTGTCCAACATGTTCCCGATATGCAATTGAGGCAATCCGTGAACTTGGACCATTACGAGGGTGTTACTACGCAGCAAAACGCCTGCTCCATTGCCATCCATGGGGAACTAGTGGTTTCGACCCCGTTTTGCCAAAAGAAGATCAGCCGTCTGCTACAAATAATGACGAACGAATGATTTGATTCTTTGTGGCGTAAATAACACCCATAATGGGAATAAACTTATGTGTTTCAGGAATTTATTAACGGTAATCCATCGTTATACGGGATTAGCTATCGCTTCCTTTTTGATAGTGGTAGGAATCACCGGAAGTGTTATTGCATTTGCAGGGGAACTTGATCGAGCACTTAATCCAAATTGGTTTACGGTGGAACCAAAGGGGAAGCAGATGCCAGCTTCGAAAATGGTGATGCAAGTGCAGGAACATTTCAAAAATGCACGCGTAGAACACATTTCCTTGCCCAAACTTCCGGAAGATGCTGCTGTTCTCTCATTAACAAGCAAGAGGGGCGCAGATCCGATTGTCGATGATCAGGTGTTTCTTAATCCGTATACAGGCGATATCATAGGACAACGTGTTTGGGGAGAACTAGGTCTGGACCGTGCTCGCATAATCCCATTCCTCTACAAACTCCACTACTCGCTCCACCTTAATAAGACAGGTATATTGTTGCTTGGAGTCGTTTCGCTTATTTGGTTTTTTGATTGTTTTGTTGGGATTTATCTCGCATTACCTCGTTACACATGGCGTTCCATAAAGTCCTCACTCAGTGTTAAATGGAATTCTGGCCCTGCTAGGTTTAACTTCGATGTGCACCGTGCTACTGGTCTATGGATTTGGCTGATTTTGGCGATGCTTGCGTTTACAGGTGTTGCCATGAATTTATCAACAGAAGTGTTCAGGCCTGCAGTGGAAATATTTAGCAATTTTTCACAATGGCCAGAGTCGAATTATAGCCCGCAAGGGGATCCGGAGGACAAGTTTAAGGTAACTATTGATACAGCGATCAAAGTCGCCAATGAATACCTTAAGAAAGAAGGGGTTTCTGCAAAACTGGGTGCTATAGGGTTCAATCATGGCAAAGGTACTTACAGGATAAGGTATCACTCTAGTGCCGACCTTATGGATCAACACCCAGATACTCAGATCTTTGTTTCAGGGCAAACGGCAGAAGTGTTTGGTCGGCGTATTCCTGGTGAGGGGACAACTGGTGATATTATCTCGGAATGGCAGTATCCTCTACACTCCGGAAAGGCATTCGGGTTGGCTGGGCGTGTGTTGATATGCCTATCAGGGATAGGCGTAACTGTACTTTCAATCACAGGGGTAATTATCTGGGGTAGAAAGCGAGCCCGGCGTTTGAAAATCACCTAACCCTTTTAAGTATAAAATCCATAAATCTACCACAGCATGAAAAATATCGTTGTTATACTTCTAGTTGGTCTCTGTAAGGCTTCCGTGACAGCAGGAAATTTCAAACCTACTGTCATTGCTTTCGGGGCATGTGCGCATGAGAACAAACCTCAGCCAATTTGGGATGCAATTGTTAATGCGAAGCCAGATCTATTTATTTTCGCAGGTGATAACATCTATGCAGACACGGAAGATATGGAGGTAATGAAGGCAAAATATGCCAAACTTGCTGCGCAGCCAGGCTACAAAAGCCTGCTTGAGACGTGTCCGGTGCTTGCAACTTGGGATGATCATGACTTTGGCGTCAATGACGGAGGTAAACATTATTCAATGAAAAAGGAATCTGCTGAGGTTTTCTTGGACTTCTTTGGTGTGCCAAACAGTGATCCTCGTCGAGCACGCGACGGCATTTATGCCAGCAAAATGTTCGGTCCGAAGGGGAGAAAGGTACAAATCATTTTATTAGACACACGCTATTTCCGGGATGATTTGGACAAATATGCCAAGGGCGAATCAAAACCTAAGGATATTGTTGGCTGGTATAAGCCGACCAAAGACACCAGCCGAACCTTGCTAGGTGAGGCACAATGGAGTTGGCTTGAGGAAGAATTAGGGAAATCTGCAGAAGTGCGTATTATTGTGTCGAGTATACAAGTAGTATCATGGGAAAAGGGGATGGAATGTTGGGGTAATATGCCGCACGAGCGTGATCGGCTTTTCAAACTGATTGATAAAACGAATGCTAATGGATGTTTTTTTATTAGTGGCGATGTTCATTTCACTGAGTTGTCAGTAGCAAAAGGCGAGGGCCCGTATCCTCTTTATGACCTAACTGCGAGTGGGCTTAACCAATCCCCCGGAGAATCTTGGTATAAATCAATCAATTCTTACCGTCTTTCAAACAAGGTGTATGCTGGGCGGAATTTTGGGCTTATTCAAATTAATTGGAAGGGGAAAGATACAACAATAACACTGCAGGGCCGCAAAGAGTCGGGCGAAATTGCGCACGAGGAGGTTTTGCCTCTGAGTCGGCTCAAATGATTGGTTGTTGAGGTTTTTTAGGTGTTATACATACATACAAGCCGTGACCGATGACTTTTTGGAAATGATCGGACACGGTATAACCTCATTCAAAAAACGGAGAAATTACGACTTCTTTCAAAATTGGGTAACAGCTACGGGATGAAAACAGCAAAGATCCTTCCTCGCTGGCTCAATTCATTGGCTTCATCGAGGAGCCGAGTTAACCGAAGTGCTGGTATCTGAATTAGAGAGGCTTTCTTGACCCTAATTCTCCCAGCTGCGAAGTCTACTAATTCGATTTTGTCTTCGATAATGTTCCGTCCGTTGTTTCATAATCTCATCCTGTCTTCTGATGTGTTGGTCAAGGCTAGGTAGGTTTTGAGTAAAACTTCTCCGGTTTTGTTCGTGTTGATTCAGTATGTTTTTAGCTGAGTCAAAAATTACCTAAGACATATTCCCTAGCTCCAATTTTTTGGCGTTTGAAGCGCAACCTGTGAGGAATACGATAACTGCCAAAAAGACGATCTCATCAAGTAAGCTTGATACTTTATCGATTATTGGGTCAATGTTTTCGATTATGAAGCTTGGAC
>CALCSP010000163.1 GCA_937893785.1 uncultured Verrucomicrobiales bacterium | reverse complement strand
GATATTCAATGAATTCTCATAACGATATGCCTGTTGAGAAGATGCGAGCAGCCGGTTTTTCCGGATCCGCCCTCGCAGCATTTGAGCACAACTACCGTTTTCTGTGTTCAGGGCAGCAGGTTGAGATAGCTGAGGACTGTATTGATCCAGTAAGCGAGGTGCTGAGTTATGACTCTTTGCCGGAACCTGAGGATTCTCAAATCGGGCAACTTCTTGCAAAGACGGTTGTCCTTAAGTTGAATGGAGGACTTGGCACAGGGATGGGCTTAAAACAGCCCAAGTCAATGCTTCGGGTGCGGGGAGATCTGACTTTTCTTGACGTGATAGCCAGACAGATTCTTGCATTGCACGAACGATTTGATTGCCGGGCGGCGTTCAAGTTGATGAATAGTTTTTCTACCAGCCGTGAATCGCTGGACTTTTTGTCAAGGTATCCGGATCTGGGTAAAGCCGAAGATCTGGAAATTATGCAAAGCAGGGTGCCTAAAATTGATGCAGTAAGTCTGTCGGCAGCAAGTTACCCAGCTAAACCGGAGCTTGAGTGGTGCCCCCCGGGGCATGGTGATATATTTCCTGCCTTATCAGGCGGTGGTTGTTTGGACTGGTTGCTAGATCAGGGGATTACCTGCGCCTTTATTTCCAATTGCGATAATCTTGGAGCAACCCTCGACTTGAAGTTGCTTGATGCATTTCTTAGCAGTGGCATGCCTTTACTCATGGAGGTGGCTATCCGGAATGAGGCCGACAGAAAGGGCGGGCATATTGCTCGATCCAAGGCGACAGGAAGACTGGTGTTGCGCGAGTCTGGGCAATGCCCTGTAGAGGATATTGACTCTTTTCAGGATGTGAGACGCCATCGTTTTTTTAACACCAATAATATCTGGATTCGGCTTGATGTTCTTAAGGCGACTTTAAATTCCTCTGGTGGAGTTTTGCCTCTGCCGGTTATCGCGAATCGGAAGACAGTCAATCCTCGTGATCCTGAGTCCGCTGCGGTTATCCAGCTCGAAACAGCAATGGGTGCTGCCATAGAGTGCTTTGATAATGCAGGTGCGATTCTGGTACCTCGCGCACGATTTGCACCGGTAAAGAATTGCAGTGATCTGTTCGCTCTGCGCTCAGATGCGTATGTAATGAGCGCGGATTCAAGTGTTGTTCTAGCCCCTGAGAGAAAAGGAAAGCCACCTATTATTGAATTGGATCCAAAACATTATCGCTATGTAGAGCAAGTGGATCGTGCGACTGAAAATTGTATGCCATCCCTTTTAAATTGTGATCGAATACGTGTCAGTGGTCCTGTGTGTTTCCAGAATGCCACGTCATTTTCGGGGTGCGTTGAAATCATCAATACGGGTGGCGTGGAGAGGTTGCTTCCTGCGGGAAGCTACAAGGATCAAAGAATATCGTTATAGGCGAGCCCGTTTCGGCACGGCAGTAAGGCTGTTTTTTGGG
>CALCSP010000162.1 GCA_937893785.1 uncultured Verrucomicrobiales bacterium | reverse complement strand
TTTCAGGGGTGGGTAGCATGACCTTCCAGTTACCCAACTCATCTGCCGTGGTTGTTACTCTGGCACCCCAGCTGGCTTTAACGGTGACTTTTTCTCCTGGTGAGGCAAAACCCCAGACAGCATTTTTGGTGCTTTGCTGCAGGATCATCTCATCACTAAATATCTTTGAAACTCTCAATTCTGCTATTGCTGGGAAGACAAAGATGAAATGGGAAAAGAGAAGAGGTAGGATCTTTTGTTTCATGGATTAGCGGAAGTTTTAGTTTTGCAGGTGCAGCAGTTCGGTTTTTTCGTCATGAAATATCCATGCAGAAGAAATATTCGGAATAGGGAAGGGCTCCGTCATCCATGTCGCGAATTTTCCCGGTTTGTTTAAAGCCATAGTTTAAAAAGAACCGGTGTGCTGCCGTAAATCGGGTGTCTGACCAGAATTCTACCCTGCGATATCCCGATTCACGGGCCCATGTGAGAGCCCAGTCCATCAGCCTTTTTCCATGTCCACTACCACGAAGGGATTTTTCGAGATACAAGCGCCGGAAAGTCAGGAGACCATTCTCGGTATCAATGGGCAGAGTGGCATGACAGCCGACAATATGGTGTGCTGCGTTTTCCATTACGATGAAATCCCCTCCCTTTTCGTTATAGCGCGCTTCAATTGCGAGCAAATCACTGTCAGCGCCGGCTGTGTGCATTACCTCGCCGTATTCCCGGTATACTTTATCGATCAGTGCAATCAGTGCAGGAGAATCGTCGTTTGTAGCGTGGCGAAGTTTCATCGTGCAAGTAAGTCGATTTTGAGGCGCGTGAAGAAAAATTTCTTTTGATGACCACCTTCCTGCTTGAGCCTATGGACAACACTCATGCTCTGGTAATCTTGTTTTGTTTCAACGATTTCGGTAAAGGATGGCCCGGAATCCCAAGTTTTCATGTCAGGCGAAACTTCAACAGTGGCAATAATATCGGTAATCGGAGAGAGTGTTTGCCGGTGCTTGAAAATTAGTTCCCCCTTTTGCCTCGTGTAATTGGTTAAAGTAACACTCTCATGAGTCAGTGGATTAAGTCCTGAAAAATATTCCATCAGGTTGCTATGATCGTCACGATCGGGATTTGCGTTTGGCCTTGATAAAGAAGGGATGGAGCTTGCATCGAAGTGTCTTTGTATCCATTGGGCATAGCTGGCAACGCGGGTATCGAGGGTTATATCCCATGGTTGGTTGACCCTCGCGATTACCTCATGAGGTTGTCGGCCATCCATACTTCCGCGGTTGATTGCCATGCCTCCCTTGCTTCCAGCAACATTATTTGTCCCGGTGTCTGCCCAGTATACTTTACCCGCAGGAATATCGAGTGTCATGCCGTGTGGGGTATCAAGACCGGTGTAGATATCCTCGATTGGCCCGCTCTTAAGTGGGCGGCGTTGTAATTTATGAGCATTGCGGTCACACCAGTAAATGTAGCCACCATGAGAATCTACCTTGACGCCACGTGTCTGAACAAGCCCACTCACAATGGTTTGGATATTTGTTCCATCGGGAAGGTCAGCTCGGAGAATGTTGCCACCCGAGAAGTCACCCCAGTAGATTTTCCGGTTCAAGGTGTCAAGATCCAGATAATAGGGCTGAATGGTTGAGATCAAGGTAAGGCGGTTGCTACCGTCATAATTCGCCCTTTCGATCCGGTTGTTATTACGATCGCACCAGTAGATGTGACCGGCAGCATGATCCAGAGCAAGGTCGGCAGGGAAACCTAGCCCGGAAGTGACGATGGCTTCTCTTTGAGAGCCATCAAGGCGTGCCCGGTATATAATATCTGCACCATTATCAGCATAGAATAGGTTATTGCTAGGTATATCGATGGCTATGCCACGAATGTTCGAGCCCGCTGAAGAAATCAGGGTTTGCAGCCCGGATCCGTCCAGATTGGCTATTCTGACAAGCCTGGCACCCCGATCGGTAAAAATCATTTTTCCGGCATTGGCACAATGGAGCTCAAAAGCTAGCAGAGCCATAATGGGCAATATGATGCGCGTATTCATGAACCTTTAATTATTCGGTTAGAACCTTACAGTTTATTGATGGCTATTTAAAGGTTGTATCCTTTCTGTTTGCTTGAGCATCATCAGTTATGCTGACATAATTGATTTTATGGAAGGGCGCATTTGGAGTGTTAGAAAGGCGCAATGGGACACTGATTGCGCAGGCTTGCTTGGGGTTCGTGGTGAGGTATTCATCGAAGAGCAGGGCGTGGATATTTTGGTAGAACGTGATGGTAAGGATGGTGAATGTCTGCATGTCATCGCAGAGGATATGGAAGGTATTCCTATTGGGGCAGGGCGCATTGCCGATAATGGTAAAGTTGGAAGAATTGCCGTGATTGGAGGGTGGCGTGGAAACGGAGTGGGTACGGCCATTATGCATGAATTACACCGTCAGGCTGAGCAGGAAGGTATTTGGCACACCTACTTGCATTCGCAGAGTTCGTCAGCGGGATTCTACATGAACTTGGGGTATCGAGTGGAGGGAGACGAATTTCTAGAGGCAGAAATACCTCACCTCAAGATGGTTCGTTCGGGGCATAGGAATGAACTGCCCAGGTAATGAGCCCGGCTGTTGTCATTTCTCGATGGGGATTACGCTAAATACTCCAGCAGGTCTTCTCGGACCGGCGTGATGCTCTTGTAGCTTGCGATGCTAGCGGGCATGGTCTTGATGGCTCGTAAAAGGCCGGAACAGGATTCCGGGTGTTGCTTAATGGTGGTAAGTTCAACATTGACGAGACGTATACCAAAAAGGATGGCACCTGACAGCGGTAGCCTGAGCAGGATCTGATTTTCAATGCGTATCCATGTTTGTTGGGGATCTAGCGGGTGGCTGAGTTGCCGGTTTTGTAGCCTAGGGTGCTGGTTGAGTGCAGGTGATCCGCTAATTCCCCAGTTAAACCGCTGCCAGGAATTCCCCGGTTTTATTCGGCTCAAGAATTTATCTATCTGGGAACCAAGATTATCATTAAGTGTTGGTACGGGCGAATGAATGGCACGAAGAGGCAGGCCAATTTTTTCTTCAGGGCGCCAGGAGGAGGGGAAGCATACTGCTCCGGATCTGAAAATAAATTGCCCCTCGGGTTCAGGCAGAAGGATCAGGAAGTCAGGTTCCCAGTGTAATGCAAGTTCTAGGCATCCACCTTTTTTAAGCCCTGCCCAGCTAACGCATTCCTCTACTGCCTTGGCTGCTTCCCGAGTCTCAAAAAGGTGGCATGACGGTGCTTCCTGTAAAGCCTTTTGACGCTGTTGAATTACGGAATCACGGGATGACGATCCGGAGAAGAAGTTCTGAGCATCACCGGGACGCACGCCAAAACTGAAATTGAAGTCACTGTCAGGGAACAACCCTGCCCAAAATGGTGGTTGGCTCGTGTTCATGACTGCCAGACTATGGCATAAGCGATGCTTGTCTTTGTTGCAATTTACTTCACATTGCAGGTTATGGATTTCTGGTCGGCAGTATTAATGCTCGTCATTATAATGGATCCGCTGGGCAACATTCCGCTTTTTCACTCAGTGCTTTCCGGGATTCCTGAGGAAAGTCGGCACCGGGTGATGGTGAGGGAGCTCTTTATCGCCCTCGGGATATTGACGACATTTCTTTTCCTCGGCAATCATATCCTCTCTATTCTTGGTCTTGAAAAGCCGGCCATCAGTATTGGGGGAGGAGTGGTGTTGTTTCTAATTGCCATTAATATGGTATTTCCCCAGCATGGTCTGCGAACGGATACCGAGAGGGAGGATCCGTTTATCGTTCCTTTGGCCATACCATTCATTGCAGGTCCCTCGGCGATTGCCGCGTTGATACTGATGGCAAGCCGTGAGCCGGGACGCATGGGTACGTGGATGGCTGCCCTTGCTGCTGCCTGGGCAGTTACCGCGGCTTTCTTACTGGCTTCCAACCGGATTATGCGGATTATCGGCAAGCGTGGATTAAGGGCGGCAGTGAAGTTAATGGGTATGCTCCTAATCCTGATTTCCATTCAAATGATACTCAATGGTATACAGGTATATACAGGGCAGTGAACAGCTTTGAATGCGGACAATCAAACAATACTGTTCATTTCTGAGCCTTGTCTATTTTCAGCAACGAGAATACCTTAGTCAAAAACCTGATAAGCTTCTTGAAATTTAGTAAGTGCGATCCTTTAAAACAATGAAATCCAGAAGACAATTTGTAAAGATAAGCGGTTTAACAGCACTTGGGCTCAAGAACGCGGTCTATGCTGAGAGCACTGTAAAAAAACCATTCATCCATGGGTTCAATTTTAAATTCAAACGAGGTGTTCCAGATGAGGAAATCGCAACTTTGATGAGGGAGTTGGCTGCTTTAAAAGAAAAAATTCCCGTTCTTAAGGAGTTCTTTATAGGTAAAAATATCGCTAAGAGAACACATGGATTTCAGTATGGTGAGATTGCCGTCTTTGATAAAAAAGAGGATCTCATGACTTACGAGAAACATCCCGAGCATGAGAAGCTGGTAAGAAAAATTCTTCCGAGACTGGAGATTGGAAATGGCATGGATTTTTTTCCGCTTGGTAAGCTGGGTACTGAACTCGGCGCAACGAGTTATAAGGGGCACTTCATTCATGCCTTCAACTTTAAATTCAAGGCGGGCGTTTCTGATGATGAAATTGCTGAACTGATGAATGAACTTGCCGATCTCAAAGGAAAGATTTCAGTCCTTAAAGAATTATTGGTGGGGAAAAACGAGGCGCGGTGGCATAGGGGTTTTCAATACGGCCAGATCTCTGTCTTTGATAAAAAAGAGGATTTGCTTATCTACGATCAGCACCCCGAGCACAGAAAGTTGGTCCGCAAAATTATTCCTAGACTTGCGGGAGGGAACGCAATGGATTTTATTCCTATAGATGCCTAGATTTTTTTCCGCCACTTGATTAAGTGGTAATCTGGGAATTGAGGTGTTTGCCTAAGGAGAACCCTTGCTGATTAATTGCTCGATCTGCTTTCAATCTTGAATAGACGAGTGCGCGCGTCGGGATCTGGGATGCTGTTCGTAACACGGTAGCGACGCATTTCCATGCCGTTGCCTATGCCTGTGCTGTCAAGCGGGGTGATCGTTGTGTCGGCATTTGTCCAGCTTTCCCCGTTGGTGGAAGTGAGCAGTTGCCAGTTCATTGATTGAGCGGCTGCACGGCTCAGGCGGATCTCAAGGATGGCAAAGTCTCTT
>CALCSP010000161.1 GCA_937893785.1 uncultured Verrucomicrobiales bacterium | reverse complement strand
TTGCCCAGCAATCAGGCGTGCCGCTGAATCAGTTCAGTCACAGCACCGGGACCCTGGGAGAGCTGTGGGGCTAGATGGAGTCCGTCGCTTTGAAAATATCTACGCATACATCATGATGAAATTCTGACTGCTCTGAGGCATGCAAGCGTTATGATGGCGACTGCAAATGGCGTAGATACTCAACCGGTAATGAGAGGGGTATGGCTTCTGGAGAATGTTCTTGGCGATCCTGTGCCAGAACCGCCCTCAAGTGTTCCTGCCATCGAACCTCATACCACGGGAGCCAAGTCCATCCGCGAATTGCTTGTGCGTCATCAGGCTGATGCGGATTGCCCGTGAAACCAGTGAACAGGGTAACGGCTTTCAGGATCTAATCATCGGCCTAGTCTTGAGCGAGTCGTTTCAGACGAAGTGAAGTCGCGTGAGGGTTGGCTGGTTGCTGAAATACGGATAATGATGGTATCTCAAAACGATTCTGTAGAAGGCTAATTTCTGATTTTTTAGTGCTAACTAATTGATAATAAACAACAAAATCAGTTATTAAACTCTGCTTGTGCTGAGTGTGTCCCGCCTATTGGACAATGAACTTTTACCTGTTTGCCTTTGTGAGGCTGTATTGTCACAATTGACAGGCTTATTGGGCGATTCTTAGATGCGCTGTTTTACTTCGATTTTAAACTTACCATGAAATGCTCCTTCTTTTGTTTTTCGTCTTTGCTTTTTCTGGCTTGCCTGCTTTTTCCGGTTTCCGGGGGTGCTGAGAATTCAAAGCCAAACATCATCGTTATTCTTGCAGATGATCTCGGTTATTCGGATCTCGGTTGCTATGGAAGTGAGATTCAAACTCCTCGGCTCGATGACCTTGCGCAGAACGGTATTCGTTTCACGCAAATGTATAACGCCGGACGTTGCTGTCCTTCACGCGCCAGTCTGTTGACAGGACTGTATCAGCATCAGGCTGGAATTGGTTTCATGGTATATGGTGATTGGGGTATCGGCTACGAGGGATCTCTCAACAAAAATGGATACACTTTGGGTGAGGTGCTTAAGGAGGCGGGATACACGACTTTTACGAGTGGTAAATGGCATGCTGCATCTCACCGTGATCCTCCCAATCACTCGCTGCCTGAGCACCGTGGTTTTGATCGATCCACGGTGGTTCGCACCCACATAGACAGCTATTGGAAAGTGCTCAGTGGTTGCGACATTTATCAGGATGGAAAACTTCTGATTCCGGGGGACAACGATAACACGACGCTGAAAAACCCCTATCAACCGGACAAAGATTTCTACACGACAGAATACTTCACTGATGTTGCCCTAGAATATATAGATGATGCCCTGCAAGAGGGGGATAAACCTTTCTTCCTTTACCTCACATATAACGCTCCTCACTTTCCACTTGAAGCACCGGATAATACGATAGCTAAGTATGAAGAGTTGTTAAAAGATGCCGATTGGCTGGCGAAATTCGGAGAGGGATGGGACGACATGAGGCAGAGAAAACTCGCACGACAGAAAGCTTCTGGAGTTGTCCCACAGGCACAGCGACTGCCTGAAGTGAATTATTTTAACAATGTTCGCATCATGCCCGGTATGCAGACAGGAACAGACCGTAACCCGCTACCGAAGTGGAAAGACTTGCCCGAGGATCTGAAGAAGGAGTCCCTTTTTCGCCGGGCAATATACAATGCCCAGATTGACAATATGGATGAAAATATTGGTCGCATTGTAGATAAGCTAAAGGCAGAGGATGTATACGAAAACACCCTTATTATGTTTGTTTCTGATAATGGTAGCTCAGGTGAGATGGGAGTGTTTGGTACGCATTTTGAGGGAGGAAAGTATGATTATGCCGAAGGGGAGTTCCGTAATGGTGAATTCACAAGGAGGGGGGCTAGGGAGGAAGGTGCTTGGTCTCATAAGGATAAACTCGGTGGTGTTGGCTACAGAAAATCCAATTATGCGAAATGGAAAAAGTTCAGCGGATGGGCAACCTCTCAGGGGCAGGGCTGGGCCTCTTATTCCAACTCGCCGTTTCGGAAGTTTAAGAAGTTTGCACATGAGGGAGGTATTGCCTCACCCTTGATCATTCATTGGCCAAGGGGTTTCAGTGCCAAAGGCGAGGTTTCCTCTCAGCCATATTTCCACTTTATCGATATTATGCCGACCTTGCTTGAGGTTGCAGGAGTAGATTATCCCGTTGCATTAAATGATAAAGCCAAACTGCCGCTTGAAGGTGTCAGCATGCTGCCTTTCTTGAGGCAACCGGAACGGAAAATGGAGGATCGAACTATTTTCTGGCAGCATGAGACGCATGCTGCGGTGCGAAGAGGGAATTGGAAACTTGTCACTGATAACGACCGGAGTGAACCGATCGTCTGGGAGCTCTACGATCTCACTCATGATCGCAGCGAGACAAATGATGTCGCTGAAAAGCAACCTGACCTTGTAGCTGAACTGTCGGCCGAATGGCATCAGTTTGCTGAACGGGTTAACGTTAAGCCGTTTCCCGAGACGCGTAATGGCCCCAAGGTGATTTCATCGATTCCGGGTGCTAACGCGACTGCTTTAATTGACGGGATTGAACCTGCTTCATCTTCCGACTACCGGATACCACGTCTCAGTTTTCACCCGAAGCGAGGCAGTGCTGAGTGGGTGCAATTCGAATATTCGGAGCCTGAGACTTTCAGTAGCCTAGGTGTTTATTGGTTCGATGAGGCTCAGGCTGCAGCTTCTTTTCGTAATACACGGCAAGAGGTCCTCCCAAAGTCCTGGAAGGTTTTTTATTGGAAGGATAACGAATGGAGTTTAGTTGCGCTTAATGAAAAGTTTCCCGGCGTTTCCCGTGATCACTTCAACCGGGTGACATTTGCCAAGCCCATTACCACGTCGAAAATTCGTATCGAGGTCGAGCTTCATGATGAACTTTCTGGCGCCATCCTAGCCTGTCGTTTCAATCATCAACCCGTGGTTTCCTCAAGGCCTTTTACGGATCCTGACAGGGAGCTCAAGAGGATAAAAAAAGAAGCGCAGCAGACCCTGACGGATGACGTTGATGAATTTAATGGTTATTCCCATCTGAATGGTAACCGTCCAGAGTTTGATGGTTGGCTTGAAAAGCACAACAACGAGGAATTCCTGCAAAAAAATATTCCCAAGTTTTTCTGCTCTAACGAAGATTACACAGAGGTATTTAACTACCGCTGGTGGATGATTTCCAAGCACCTTAAGGAGTGGGAAGAGGATGGTGATCAGTTCTTCGTCTTTACGGAGTTCCCGGGTTTTCCGGGATGGGCTGCCAACAGCGGTGCTATACCAGCCCCGGCAGGTCATCAGTTTTATGACCTCCGCTGGATGAGGGATCCCAAATATCTCAAATCTTACGCTGAGTATTGGTTAGCCGGACCGCCTTCCCAAAAGATGCAGCACCAGAACAACACTTGGCTGGCGACCCTGCCAAGACCTCAGAGCCATCACTACACCAGCTGGATGGTGGATGCCTCGGAAGCAATGCTCAAGATTCATCCTGACGCGAACTGGCGGGATCGGCTACTTCCCGCCATGGAACGACATCAGGAAATTTGGGACATTGTCTTTCAGGTTAAAGCGCCGGGAATGTCAACGGACGGCCTTTACAAGTGTCTCGACATGTATGACGCCAACGAGTTTACCATTTCCACTACATTGGGATTGATTGCCTCCGAAGGTGCTTTTGCTGCCTATACCGCCGAGATTAACAAGGAAGAGCCATATAAAGGTCAGGAAAGATGGCGTCGATATTTTACAGATGGCAAGGGGTGGCAGGCTGCATTCAATGAAGGGCTAAAGAATGATCCGCTGGTTTATCCACAGCCATTTGATATAGAGAACTATAAAACCAAGCCGCAACCGTTTGGCGGCAATCATGATTGGTTTATCGATAAGAATGGAGAGCGGAGAAGTCAGAGACCCAAAAGCTACCCGAACTGCTTTACCGTTCGCCCTTCCCTCAACTGTTACATGTATGGGAATTACGCTTCACTTGGTAGTCTATATGCAATGCGAGCCAAAGAGAGTGAAGATGAGTTGGCGGGTGAAAAGGCAGAAAAATATTCCCAAAGAGCCAGACAGCTACAGGAGCAAATTATCGAATCGATGTGGCACTATCCTACAAAAAAAGACAAACATGTTTTTTACAGAAAACGAGGTGCAATCGATGATCCGTTTTTCTTTTCTCGGCTTGCGGGTGATAACCTTCATACCGGTGAAGTTTCTGATCAACTGAGCATTATTCGCGAAACAGTTGGATACACCCCATGGTATTTTAACCTAGTGCCTTATGGGGATGCCCAGTTCGATATTGCATGGAAACAGTTCGATGAGGAAATGGGCTTCAGGCAGCCTTTCGGTATGTCTACGGCTGAATACCGCCATGATTTTTTTAACGAGATGTCATATGGTTGGAATGGGCGTGGATGGCCTTTCCAGAATTCTGTCGTTTACAAGGCTTATGCAAATTACCTTCGCAACTACAAGTCGACACGAAGCAAGATTAATGATGAGGACCGACAACTCCTCTACGATCACATGACCCAATATGTAGAACTACACGGTCGTCGGCGAACCATCGGTGAGTGGTATCTGCCTCGAACCGGAGGGTTCAGGATGCCTGGT
>CALCSP010000160.1 GCA_937893785.1 uncultured Verrucomicrobiales bacterium | reverse complement strand
TTTGCGCATACAGACTTCATCTTTCCGATGATAGGCGAGGAACTGGGTGTCAGGGCAACATTACTCGTTATCTTTGCCTTTGTTGCAGTTCTAATTTTTGGGGTATTAATTGCAAGCTCAGCACCGGATTCATTTGGGAAACTGCTGGGCTTCGGCATAGTGACGCTAATTGCCGTTCAGGCTGCGTTGAATATTGGCGTTACAACGGCGGTATTGCCTAACAAGGGCTTGCCGCTTCCCTTTGTCAGTTATGGGGGATCTAATCTCCTGTTCAGCTTGGCTGGTATTGGTATTCTTCTGAATATTTACCGACAGGGAAATACGATTAAAAGTGATGGTAGTGAGCATTTGTTTGATCGCTGCCGTTCTGTGCCAAGGATATAGCCGGACAATTGACTTAATATGGCTGTGCGAATTGTGATTGCCTGTGGTGGAACCGGGGGGCACTTGTTTCCAGGGATTGCGGTTGCCGAAGCACTGCGAAAACGAGGAGGCGAATCACTGGTGTTAATATCCGAGAAGGAAATTGATGCGCTTGCCATTAGAGGGCATGACGATTTTTGTTTTAAGACGGTGCCTGCCATGGCTATGCCTAAGCTCTTTTCACCGAAAATGATCCCTTTCTCCCTGCGTTTCTTGAGGACATTACGGTATTGCAACAGGATGATTTCTGAGTTTGGGGCGGATGCAGTATTGGGTATGGGTGGGTTTACCTCTCTCGCTCCTCTCCTGGCGGGACGCAGACATGGGGCTAAAGTGTTTATTCATGAATCCAACGCATTTCCAGGAAAGGCTAACAGGCTTGCCGCACGCGTTGCAGATTCAGTTTTGCTGGGGCTTTCCGCCTGCAAGAAATATTTTTTAAGTCAGGATGTTGAGGTGGTGGGGACTCCGCTTCGAAGGGTGATGTGTCAGGCGCATGACAAGCGGGCTGCACTTGAGCATTTTGGCCTGAAAGAGGGGAAAAAAACACTGCTTGTCATGGGAGGTAGTCAGGGTGCACGCGGAATAAATCAGGCTGTTACGGGGGGGCTGGATACTATATCGGGATTGGGAATGCAGGTGATCCACCTAACTGGGCCTGCTGATTTTAAGGCTATTCAGGCAAATTATACGGACGCATCATTACCGAACGCCGTCCTGGCGTTTTGTCATGAAATGCACTTGGCCTACACGGCTGCTGATATCGCTATTGCCCGTTCCGGAGCATCAAGTCTTGCTGAGTTGTCTGCCTTTTCTTTGCCTACAATTCTTGTCCCATTTCCTTATGCCACTGATGACCATCAGACATTGAATGCTCGGGTCTATGAGGATTGCGGGGCTGCAAAAATTTTGAAAGAAGACTCTATGCAAGCCCGTTCACTAGGGATGTTGCTGGATGAATTAACAGAAATGGATGGTGCTGCGCTGAAAAAAATGGCTACAGCGATGGACGCTATGGCAATACGGAATGCAGCTGAGAATATCTGTCGATCAATTGAAGAGCGATGTCGATGATTGAAGAGATTGCAGCATCCCTACACAAGGGGGAGGAAGCACCGATGAGGATACACCTAATCGGCGTTGCCGGATCAGGAATGAGCGGGATGGCTTCATTACTGATTGATCTCGGGCACAAGGTAAGTGGCTCTGACCTGACAATGACCAGCGAGACGGAGCGCCTGCAACGTGCTGGACTGGAGTTTCATTGCCCACATTCTGCCGAGCTGATTGATGATGCCGAGCTGGTGATATATTCCTCTGCCATAAAGCGTGGTAATATTGTGTATGACACAGCAATGGCTCTGGGGTTACCAATGTTGCGCCGTGCTGAGGCACTGTCCCTTATTATGGAGGGGCAGAGGGCAATTGTTATTGCGGGCACACACGGTAAGACAACAACTTCAGCTCTGGCTGCTCATGTATTGCGTGCGGCGGGTGTTGCCCCATCCCATTATGTCGGTGCTGAGATACCTATTCTCGGAACCAATGCCCACTGGGATAGCAAAGGAGAGTATTTTGTAGCAGAGGGAGACGAGAGTGACGGTTCGCTTGTCGAGTTTAATCCACACTTCGCCTTGCTTCTCAATATTGAAGAAGAGCACTTGGATTATTATTCCGGTGGGATCAAGGAAATTAGGGAGGTTTTCCGTCGTTTTGTGGAATCAACTGACAAAGGTGTCGTATACTGCGGCAATGATGCAGAGGCATCTGAATTGTGTCAATCAAGGAAGGGAGCGGTTTCCTATGGCTGGGACCCAGCATTCAACTTCTGCGCCAACATTATTAATATTCGGGACAGTAGCAGTGAATTTGAGGTATTACGGGATGGAAAATTAATTGGCAAGATCACTCTGGGCATTCCCGGGAAGCATAACGTTCTCAATGCACTCGCTGTTGTTGCCCTTTCCGGCATGCTCGGTGTTCGATTTGCTGATATTGCTGAAGCCATGCGAACATTCCGCGGTGCGAGGAGAAGATTCGACGTTCTTTACAGGTCTGCAGACTATACCGTGATCGACGATTACGGACATCATCCAACGGAAATTCAGGCTACGGTGGAAACTGCAAGAGCGGCAAATCCCGAGCGTTTGGTTTGTGTTTTTCAACCGCACCGTTATTCACGCACGCACCTAATGCGTGATCAGTTCGGAGGGGCATTTCAGGGCGTTGATGAACTTTATGTGACAGACATTTATGCAGCCAGTGAAGATCCCATGCCGGGTGTGAGCGGAGAGGTTGTTGCTGATGCCGTGCGGGCAAAAGGAATGGCCAATGTATTTTATGAAAAGGATGTTCATAGCGTCCGCCTTGCTGCAGGCAGAAATCTGAGGAGAGGGGACATTATCCTGACGTTGGGTGCCGGAAATATCCATGAGGTTGGGTCAGCACTTGCCCGTGACCTTGACATCATAGACAAGATACGTCGTGAGCTGGATGATCCCGAGACTGTTTGCCGGTTGTATGAGCCAATGAGGCGACATACTACAATGAAAGTGGGGGGGGCGGCGCAGTTTTGGGTAGAACCATCCAGTGTGGAAAGTTTCACAAGGTGCCTAAAATTTTTCAAAGCAGCAGGAATTCCTATAATGCTACTGGGCAGGGGCTCAAACATCCTGGTACGTGACGGTGGTATTGCAGGAGCTGTAATTCGCCTTGGTAAGGGCGAGTTTGAGGATATTTCAGTATCAGGGGAAACCATTTTTGCCGGCGCAGGTGTGCGATTTAAGCAGGTTAGCAACGTAGCGAGGAACAACGGGCTTGGGGGATTTGAGTGGATGGAGGGCATTCCCGGTAGTGTTGGTGGAGGACTGCGAATGAACGCCGGCGCAATGGGAACTCAGACTTTTGATCAGGTGGTTTCTGTTCGTTATGCTGATGCCGATGGAATGGTGCATGAGAAAACCGGACAGGAATTTTCTGCCCATTACCGCCATGTCCCTGAATTGATTGAAAACTTTGCCGTGTCGGCTGTTTTTCGAGGTTGTTTTGCGAATGATGAGGAGATCGATGGAAGAATTTCGCAATCAATGCAGAAACGGCGGATGAGTCAGCCTGTTGCAGCGTGTGCAGGATGTATATTCAAAAATCCGGATAATGTGCCGGCGGGTCAACTTATTGAAGAGCTTGGCTTGATAGGGACTGCAGTGGGGGGCGCTCGGGTTTCTGACATACATGGAAATTTCATCGTGAATGAGGGTGGG
>CALCSP010000159.1 GCA_937893785.1 uncultured Verrucomicrobiales bacterium | reverse complement strand
AGCCTTCATACACAATGATCCCGGTGGGAGAACCAGCTCCGGTCAGAAGAAGATTTGGCACAACTCCGGGGTCATTAAGGTGCCAGTGACGCCGAGGAATTTCCTTTTCGATATTTGTACGCTTATCACGCCAGCCCTTGCCGGTCATTTCACTGCGGTAGCCGTAGTTACCAAACTCCATGACAAAATTGATACGCACACCACGGTTTCCATCGTCATCATTGTCGGACTGCCAGATTGACCCAAATGAGTCAACTGACGCCTCCCAATTGTTACGGAAGTTCCAACCCAGCGTCTCGACCTCACTTCCGTCCATGTTACAGCGGAACACCATGCCCTGTTGGTAAGGGTTGCGGTTTGCGTTCACCTCATTGCCTGCCTTGTCAATGATGACCTTGCCATCAGCAGTCTTCAATCCGCGGGACGTATTACCAAAATTAAAATACAACTTACCATCGGGTCCGAAGCAAAAGGCGTGAATACCATGGTCATGCTGCTTACCACCCACCACGTTAAAGAGAACCTTCTTATCATCAGCCTTATCATCTCCGTTGGAATCCGTAAACAGGAGCACTTGCTCCCCAGCTGAAACAATCACCTTGTTACCAAGCACACAGACGCCATGAGGGGAATCAATATCCCGGCCCTGGTAAAACACCTTGCTGCTTTCAGCCACTCCATCCCCATCGGTATCCTCAAGGATAAGGATCCGGTCACCTTCCGGGCGCTTACCGTTATGCCTGCGATAATTAACAATCTCAGCCATCCACACCCGCCCACGGTGATCGATATCAATGCTTGATGGACTAAGAATCATCGGCTCGGATGCGAAAAGCTCCGCCTGCATTCCCTCAGCCACATCCAGAACAGCCAATGAATCAGCCGCCTCTCTGCCTCCAGAGCCACCTCCGCCTCTATTGCGGGCAGCAATCTTAGGTTTTTCAGTGTAAACTAGAAAGCGAACGGTTGGGCTTTGTCCGTTTTGATCTGTTCCACCATTATCCAAACCTCCACGCGCTTTAAATTGTGTGGTTCCTCCGGGAAGGTCAAACTCGAGAACTGAGTTGGCATGGACACCGATGCCATAGCTAACCGGCTTACCATTAATCTTGAGTTCTCCACCACCGGCATTCTTGCCATTACGGACCTGTCCCCAGTCAGCACTTGCTGACTTCCACTTTAGGTCGGTAAGCTTCTTTTCCTGCCCCCCAACGATGATACGCGGTTCAGCCCAGTCAGCCCAGTCAGAACCATAACCATCACCACCATCATCAACCACGAGGTAAAGTTTTTTGGAGTCCTTGAGATCCACGGTAATATCTACCGCATGCCCCGGGGTGCTACGTGAGATCACCTTGCTGGTGAAAAGGGGTTTTGGCCCCGAAGTGGCCACGACATACTCGACATTACTTTTGACACTGGCCGCCTTCTTTTTCGCACCTGGCTTTGGGTAATCCTGATTGGCATCCAACTCGGCTTCATCAGGGCGGTGACTCACGAGACCTTTCTCAGGAATTTCCAATCCGGCAGACCAAGCGACGGCATTAAGCACAAGCTTTCGATAACCGTCATCTGCAAAATTCTTATGGAAATGACCTCCTGTAAAACCCACACCGCGTCCGCCATCTTCTCTATCTACAGACCAACAAAGCGTCTCACTCCGGCCTGAAGCTTCAACAATATGTTTTTTGGGACCGCGCGGCCAAGATGACTTTCCTGAGCGGGCAACATCATCCGGCACAGCATCTAGGATACTTGTTACCCCCATGCGTCCCTCACGGAAGCGCATATTGAAATACCACTCATCCTTGAGCGAAAACTCCGAGACACCACGTGTGACCGGATGCTTTGGGTTCAATTTGGACTTAGCAACCCAATGCGGATTGATGGACCAACCGGTTTCATAATAACCGCCAATCCACTGCTGCAGAGCCTTGCCAGACATACCTGCAGGAACTTCCACAGCGTAATGCATGCACATCAGCCCACAACCACGGTCAATTTCCTTCTTAACCTGGTCCAGCCTGCGATTGATCGGATGCCTTCCTCCGCCATCCATAAAAAGCACAATCGTATCCGCTCCTTTAAATGCCTCCGGATCTTTTGGCCATCCATTGCGATGAACAACAACATCCACGTCATTGCCAAGAGCCTCCTTCAGGTGTGCCTGCATCAGAAGGCACCCTGCATTAAACTCATGAGCTCCCCAACCGTGACTCTTGTGACCGGCAACAAGAACAATCTTCGCACTATCCTTGGCAAAGGAAGTCGCAGAAAATCCCAGGACGAATATCGTAATCAGAAGTTTAGTTATGTGCTTCATTATCTTTTTCTATTTAATTGAAATCAATTCTAGGAATTAACCTGAGTAGTTTGCCGCCGACCAAAAGGATTAAAAAAAGCAATCACTCCCAAGGCAATCACCGAAAACTCGATGCCATAAACCAGGTAAAGCCAGAACATAATACCATCAGTAAAGCCATAACTGTGAAGCCCCGTCTCAAGTTGGTTCACATGCCACCATGAGAATACTGTGATAATGCCCACAAATACGGCAAGCATACTGACACCGAGATCTCTAATAATCCCCCCCATCCTGGCATGAAGCATCACCAGTATGCCTATACAAATCATTAACGCTCCATTTTCTTTAGGATCCCATCCCCAGAACCTTCCCCAACTGTCATTAGCCCAGACGCCTCCCAAAACCGTTCCAACCAAGGCAAACACCAAGCCAAAACAAGAGACTCCGTAAACCATTCTTGTAACAGATTTCAGAAAATCACGATTCTTCACACCGAAAAGCGCTGCAAAAATGTAGATATGCCCGATAGCACCGGCAAGAAGTGCTGCAGCATAACCAATATTGATGGCAATCACATGAGTTCCCAGCCAGAAATTGGAACGCAAAACCGCCTCAAGCACCTTGAGGGTATCCCTTGCTTCCTTAATCTCAAAGCGCATTGCAAGAAACATCCCCCCCACGCCGAGCAACGTCGAAACTGCCAGAGCAACACGCTTCCGATCAAACCATTCAATGAACATACAAAGCAGGATTGCTGAGGCGGTAATGAAAGGAATCGTCTCATAAAGCGTCGATATGGGGGGTCTTCCCAACATCACACTACGTAAAATAATACCGAGAATGAGCGCAATGGTGGCAATGCCGGTCATTACCCATACACCAATGCCGGCAAATCGGGCGAAAGCGCTACCCGGTGAGAGCCAGGTGAAAGCAATGAGCAAGAAGGCCAGAAAATAAAACCCAAGTGCCCAGTGAAAAAGACCTGCTCTATTGTTGAACATTTCCAGCTTTACCTTGCGGTATTCGCCTCTCGCCTCAGCCTCAGACACTATGTTTTCGTGAAGAACCTTCAACTCACTTAAGAAAACCTCTGAGTCAACTTCCTCAGCATCCTCCTCTGCCCCGGAAACAACCGCCTCGGCAAGTTTCTCAAGGGCCTTGATTTTTGGCATCGCCCAGTTGCTAAAGATGGCTTTATCTGAGTCTGAGAGCTCATCCACCTTGAAAGTAAGCTGCTGAATAATGTAACCGGGCTTGACCCACTCCTCATCCTCGCGGGAGAGCGGTGGAAACATCGCAAGACTGGTCATATTGGAGTTATCCTTCATCCCCGCAGTCATTGTATCCCGTTCAAGGAGGCGAAAAACAGTGTTTAATTCAGCCACGAACGCCTCGCCTCCGTCCGGACGGCGCGCCACCTCTCGCACCTTGTCAAAGACCTCTAAAAAGTAGCTT
>CALCSP010000158.1 GCA_937893785.1 uncultured Verrucomicrobiales bacterium | reverse complement strand
TCGCTGCCATCGAGACCCGCCAACAGGAGGCGGCTTTTGAAAAGAACGGGGTCAAGCCCTCCCAGCGCCACGCCGCTGAGTCGGCGCCTATCGAGGTGAAGATTCCCGAAGGCGACAAGCGTAGTGAGTATATGGAGGTCATGTGCGACCTGACCATCCTCGCATTCCAGACGGATACCACGCGCGTCAGCACCTACGTCGGTTCGCGGCCCAACGGCGCCTCCTACCCTGAGTTGGGTTTCTCCAACCAGCACCACTCGCAGACGCACTACGGCAGTGATCAGGAAAAGATCGGTAAAGTGGCGGCCATCAACAAATTCCATGTCGATCGCTTCGCCTACATGGTGAAAAAGATGCACTCTCTCAAGGAAGGCGACGGCACTTTGCTCGATAACTCCATCATGATGTGGGGCTCGGGCTTGGAAGACGGTAACAAACACCGCCGTGAAAACCTCCCCTTCATCCTCGCCGGTAAAGGCGGGGGATCGATCAAGACCGGACGCTTCCTGAGCGACGTCAAAGGTAACCAGGGCGACTTGCTCACTACCCTGCTCACCTGCGTTGGAATTCCACTTGATCGCCCTATAGGTATTGCCAATAAGCAAATCGAAGCAATTAAAGCCTAACCCTCTCTCCACTTATTGCTTATAAGCAGACCCTTTGCCTCTCTTTTCTTGTTCTCCGAGAAAACGTACGACCTTATTTTATGCGCTTGAACAGCGTTGAATAAAAAACACGAATGTACATTATGCAAAACAACCCTCTACCTGTTCTTCTTTCCATCTTAATAACAACAGTATTACTCTTGCCAGTGCCGCAGCCTGCAGATGCAGCCGCAGGAAATAAGAAGGAAGCCAAGGGCCCGCTCAAGGTTTTTATCTTGGCTGGCCAGTCCAACATGGATGGGCAAGCTCACATTCGGACGATTGATTTTTTGGGAGAAGATCCGGACCCTGCACGTGCGAACCTGCTAAAAACGTTCAAACCGGACGGCAAAAACCTGGTTTCACGTAGTGATGTCTGGGTCGCAAGTGGTGGAGTTTATGACAAGCTCCAAACCGGATTCGGTGGTCGCAGAAACTACAATAATCTGGGTTCCAACATTGGCCCTGAATATGCGTTCGGATATTATATGGGAGAAATGCTTGAGGAGCAGGTATTGCTCATTAAATATGCTCCTGGAGGACAAAGCCTCTATGTCAACTTCCGTCCACCAGGAGCAGGAAAAACCGGTATTGAAAAACTGGATAACCAAGTATTAACAAAAGAATCAGCCGAAAAGTGGAATGACGGTCGGGTGGAGCCAGTCGTTGGGCTGCAATACCGCAAGATGATCCGCTATGTCCACAAGACACTGGCCAACCTCAAAAATCATTATCCAGCATATGACGAAAAATCGGGTTATGAAATTTCCGGGTTTGTCTGGTTCCAAGGTTACAATGACATGTTTGATGTGACCGGGCGTCAACAATACGGGGCCAATCTGGTACATCTCATCAAAGATATCCGTAAGGAGTTCAAGGCACCTGAAATGAAAGCCGTGGTAGGTGTCATGGGAGTCAATGGTCCGCATAACGAGCACAATCCCAAACAAAGGGAAGTGAGAAATGGCCAACGTTTTATCAATACCGTTGCAGAATTCAAGGGGAACGCGAAGGCAATCGAAACAGCTCCCCTCTTAGATTCAAGAGTTGTCGCCTTGACCGCCGGAGGCTGGTTACCGGAATATGACCGTGACTTCAAGAAGAACCCAATCACTGAAGATGAGCGTGCCATGTTAAGCCGCGCCATGTCCAACAAAGGTTTTCATTATAGCGGAGAAGGACGTTTTTTTATACTTGTGGGGCAGGCATTTGCCAAAACCATGAAGGAACTCATGCACGATAATTAATCATCGCCAAAAATTCAAAATCATGCACCCAACTTTTCTATTCCTATGTATTGCCATATTTTGTTCAGAAAGGTGGCTAACATCCTCACTTCATGCAGCCGAAAAGCCCAATGTCGTTCTGATTTATATCGATGATCTAGGCTACGGTGAACTCGGTTGTTATGGTGGACGCGACATACCAACTCCGCACATCGACCGACTTGCCAAGGAGGGTGTCCGGTTTACAGCCTCCTATATTACCAACCCGCCATGCTGTCCTAGCCGCTGTGCCCTCATAATGGGCCAATATGGCCAGCGCTTCGGCAAATACGGAATGTCCCGCGGACTCCCTATTCCTGAAAACCGCCCTACACTGGCTAGATTAATGAGTGAGAATGGATACGTAACGGGACAAATCGGTAAGTGGGACATTGGCTCCAAGGCGCAAGGTCCACTACAGGTTGGCTTTGCCGAAGTCGCACAGAAACCACCAAAGAAAAACAATTCCAAATACTTCTGCATCAACAAATCCGGTAAAACTCAGTGGCTCACCGATTACGATGGGGACAACATCGTCAAGTTCATCGAACGCAACAAAACCAAACCCTTCTTTCTTTACTGGTCCCCGGAAGCAGTGCATTCCAAGAACGACGAAGCTCCACCAAGACTGACGGAACGAACTTCGGCTAAGGGAAAAAGACGAAAACTGGCCGGCGCCATCGTTTCCGTGGATGACCAGGTCGGTAAATTATTGAACGTACTAGAGGTTCACAACCTGCGTAAAAATACACTGGTCATCTTCTCCAGCGATAATGGTGCCAATGGCGGCGAAGGAGGATCTTCTGCCCCTTACCGGGGAGGCAAGGGGCAGGGCACCCAGCAGGAAGGGTGGGTTCGGGTTCCCACCATCTTCTCCATGCCGGGCAAAGTTCCTAAAGGACAAGAATACCATGAGCTAATTGCCAATTTTGATTTTTATTCAACGATCAGCTCACTTTGCACCCAATCGATTCCTGAACACTGCGATGGTGTAGACCTGATCCCTTACTTAAACAATCAAGAAAAACACAAGCCGCACGAATACCTCTTCTGGCTTAACAACGAACCTGGTGATGCAGTCCGTCGACATATGATCGCTGTCCGATGGCAAGATTGGCGGCTGTACAAAAAATATGACAAGGACCCCTGGCAGCTTTTTGACCTGAAGTCAGATCCCAGAGAGGAACAGGATGTTTCAGAAAAAAATCCTGACATTGTCAAACAGCTATCGGACAAGCATGCGGCATGGGTCAGGACACTTGCTCCGCTTGGAAAAATCCCCGAGAAGGTGCGATCCGATACCCGCATGCCGTCCGGACATGGCTGGTCGTTTGCCCGCCAAGGCGCAAAAAAATAACGATCCATGGAGAAAGTCATCAGTTTCTTATTAGCGATCACCTCTGCGCTATCATATGCCGGTGCAGCAAAACAGCCCAATATCCTTTTTCTTTTTACCGACGACCACGCACTCAAGGCACTCTCGGCTTATGGTGGACCATTGGCCAAGATTGCACCCACTCCACACCTCGATCGGCTAGCCAAGGAAGGCATGCTCTTTGAGCACTGCCTCGTCTCGAACTCCATCTGCGCCCCCTCACGCGCGGTGGTGCTCACCGGCAAGTACTCGCACTTAAACGGTCAACTGACCAATAAGGGCAGCTTTGACGGTTCCCAGCAGACCGCACCAAAACTGCTTCGTGCAGCAGGATACCAGACGGCAATCGTCGGTAAATGGCACCTGAAGTCCACCCCCACCGGTTTCGACCACTTCGAGGTACTTAAGGGCCAGGGCCAGTATTACAACCCGATGCTGATTACCAACGGCAGGAACGTGAACCACACCGGTTACACCACCGATATCATTACTGATCAGGCATTAAATTGGCTCAAGAAAAGGGACATCGAAAAGCCGTTCTTCCTGATGTGCCAGCACAAGGCACCGCACGGCAGGTGGGAACCGGCGTTGCGCCATCTCAACACATTCGAGGAAACAGCAATCCCTGAACCGCCAACCTTGTTTGACTATTATGATGGCCGCAGTGCTGCCTCGGCCAACCACAAAATGGGCATTGCCGATGACATGGGACCCCACCGCCTGATGTTCCGGTATTCCAGCAAATTCACCCCGGAACAATTCAAGGTCTTCGATGGCCATTTTCGTCCACGTAACGAGGCCCTCGAAAAACTGAACCTCCGGGGCCGTGATCGAACGCGATGGAACTATCAGCGATACATCAAGAACTATCTACGTTGTGTAAAGGCGGTCGATGAAAATGTCGGTCGCATGCTGAAATTCCTCGATGACTCGGGCCTCGCGAAGGACACCGTTGTCATCTACAGCTCGGATCAGGGCTTCTGGCTTGGTGAACATGGCTGGTTCGACAAGCGCTGGATGTATGAGGAAAGCCTGCACACGCCACTTCTGGTCCGCTGGCCCGGCGTCACCAAAGCCGGGAGCACCAACGACGCACTTGTTTCCAACCTGGACTTCTCACAAACATTTCTGGACATCGCCGGCGCTAGAATTCCCGGGGATATGCAAGGTCGTTCCCTTACCCCGCTGCTGCGTGGCAAGGTCCCGGCCAATTGGCGCAAGACACACTACTACCACTACTATGAGGCGGGCGGCCACGGCGTACCAATTCACTATGGCGTCACTAATGGTCGCTTCAAGCTCATCCGTTTCCCAGATGAGAAGCTCAACACATGGGAATTCTTCGATTTGAAAACAGACCCCATGGAAATGACAAGCTGCTACGATGATCCCAAATACAAGCAACCCATTGCCGACTTGAAAAAGGAGCTCGATCGCCTCCGCCGGAAATACCTCATCAGGGAATCAAATTGAGGCTGTACTGTTAATCTTCGCCATTAACAGCGGGGTACATTTCCCGGGCATTCCCTCGGTCAAAACAATGTGACCGAACCCGGAAATTTCATCGCTCATCCATTTGCACTCGGGTTTCCTCCTGTACAAAGCCAAAATTACTTGCCGTTGTTTTTCCGGGTAAAAGAAGCCAGATTTGGCTGGTGATCCTCCTCGCAAAAAACAGCACCTGCTTCTTTAAGGCATTGGTGATGGGATTCTTACTGCTTCCCACCGCAACCTTTGGGCAAATACTTGAGAAAGATGAAGCTGCCTTCCTCAGGCAACGTGCACCCCGTTTGCTTGCCGTTATAGAGGAAGCGCAGCGGGAGCAATACCCGGAGATATTGGAAGAAACAAGTCACTGGGTGGAAACACTGCGTGAAGAATGGGAAGAAGCCAGAGGGGACGGCGAGACCTGGGCAGAATTGATGGTGGGGCAGATGGCAAATGAAACAGCGCTCGAATTCCTGACATGGAAGCTTGAGGAAGGAAAAATCAGGAAATCCGCCATGGAATTGCAATTGCGTATCCTCATGGAAGAGCAACTCGATATTATTAATGGCATTGATCGTCAGGAAATCGCATGGGCAATGGAGGAAGGTGAGGAGGAAGAGATTGCTGATTTAGTGGAGGAACTGGAGTGGCGCTCGAAGAATGCGAAACGGGCGGTTGATGAAATGACCGCAGGGTTCCTGCGCAGGATAGAGCGCGATAAAGGCCAGAAGAACCGTGATCCTGCCGATGGAATTGCCGAGGGAGAAATCTATATTCCGCCGCCAAAGGAAGTGAAGGATCAGAGCGTGCTAGATGGGGTGAAGTATGATTATAGCAGGCATATTGCAGCGACCCTTCAGACCTATTGCTTTGATTGTCACGACAAGGAAACAGCCAAGGGAGATCTCGACCTAGAAACAGCGCTTACGGAAAGGCCCCTGGTTCGTAACCGGCTTCTTTGGGAAAACGTTGCCGAGAGGGTGAAAAATGGAGACATGCCACCTGCCAAGAAACCGCAACCGGGGCAACATCAACGACTGCAGGTGCGGGCATGGCTGGCTAAGGAGATTGACCGCTTCGATTACTCCACAGTGCGCAACCCCGGATATCTTCCTGCTCGTCGGCTGACGAGGGAGGAATATAACCGGACGATTCGCGATTTGCTGGGGCTTGATCTTCGTCCAGCCGATCAGTTTCCGATGGATTTCAGCGGCACCAGTGGGTTCTCAAACAGTGCCAACACCCTTTTCCTAGCAACTGCACACCTTGATCGCTACATGACTTCCGCTGAGTGGGTGATCGACATGGTGCGCAAGAATCCCAAGGCGTGGAGTCGACTTGTTGGCAATGGGCCTAGTGAGCAAGCCCTGCGGCGTTTTGTCAGACGCGCCTATCGTCGCCCCCCCAGCAAGCAGGAACTTTCGGAAGTGATGACGCGCTTTGCTGTTGCAAGGAAGGACGGGTATTCTGAGCAGGATGCCCTCGCGCAAGCGTTCAAGCTTGTGCTTATTTCGCCACATTTCCTGCTTCGAGTCGAGCAAGGGGGAGAAACCGGGAAGGATCTTCCGGTGAGTCCCTACGATTACGCAACCCGGCTTTCCTACTTTCTCTGGGCCTCCGCACCAGACGAAAAACTCCTGTCTGCCGCCGCCACCGGGAAGCTCCTCTCGCGTGAGGATCGGAGCGATTCCATTGACGCCATGCTTGCTGACCCCCGCAGCAGGGCACTGGGTGAAATCTTTGCCGGCGAGTGGCTGGGGACGCACAATGTAGGCCCGCGTATTCGCAAGGACCCGATCGACAACCCCTGGTGCACGGAATCCCTCATGGCTGCCATGCGCAACGAGACAGCCTGGTTTGTGCATTCCCTGATTCTCGAGAATGCCCCGGTAGCTCGTCTTATCGACGCAAAATACACCTTTCTCAACAGCGAGCTCGCTAGATTCTACAGAATATCCGGTGTCAGTGGTGATGAAATGCAACGCGTGGAATTAAAGACGAATCAGCGGGGCGGAATACTCGGCAACGCCAGTGTTTTGGCAGTCACTTCATTTCCGAACCGCACCAGCCCGGTCGTAAGGGGAACATGGATTCTGTCTACCCTCCTTGGTACACCTCCGCCGCCCCCGCCCCCGAATGTGCCGGAAATCGAGGTGGAGGGACGCTCGAAAAAGGCAGTGCGGACGTTGCGCCAGAAACTGGAACGGCATCGTGAGTCGAAAAAATGTGCCGGGTGTCACTCACAGATCGATCCGCTCGGATTCGGCCTAGAAAACTATGCTGAATTCGGTCAATGGAGGGATGGCGTTGACAATCACGGCATCCTTCCCAACGGGGCAAAGTTTCGCGGCCCGTCCGGCTTGAAGATAGCGCTCAAGAAAACGCGTATCGATGCCTTGGGCTCACAGGTAATTCGCAAGATGCTGGCATACGGGCTGGGACGTCAATTGGAGTATTACGACGAGGCGGTGGTTCGGGAAATTGCCGCAAAACTTAAACCCGCTGGTTATCCGATGGGGGATATGGTAAAGGAAATCGCCAACAGTTATCCCTTCACGACCAAGCGCCTGCCTGCACCCCGAAAACCTAAAGCTCCTGTTAAGTCATGACTGAACCTGCCAACCGCCGCTCCTTTCTCAGGGGAATCGGAGCTTGCCTGGCTCTTCCCTCACTCGAGAGCCTTGCCAAGCCCGGCATCGGCACGCAAGCCGCCAAGTCCAACACGCGGCTAGCGTATCTCTATTTCCCAAATGGCACTGCGAGTGGATCCTGGGTGCCCCGCAAGGTCGGTAAATCCGGAAAACTGGAACAACTCAATGAATGGATGGACCCGCTCGAGGAGCACAAATCGAGTTTGGTTATCACCAGCAACTTGTGGACACCGCGCGGCAATGGACACGGAGCAGGTACCGCAACCTGGCTCACGGGGGGGGCTTATAATCGCCGGAAAAATGACGTGGGTGGTCCTTCAGTGGACCAGATAGCCGCTCAATATCTCGCTGATAAATCCCCGCTGCCATCGCTGGAGCTGAGCACCTCGGGGGAAGGTAGCTTCTCCGGGAGTTTATCACGCAATTGTCTCTCCTGGAGAAAGCGCAATGTACCCGCGGTGAGAGAAACCATTCCCCGGGCAATTTTTGACAAACTGTTCCGGCGCGCACAGGAAGGATTCGTGAACAAGAGCGTGCTGGACCTTGTTTTAACACAGTCAAGGGACCTCAAGAGGCGAGCCAGTATTGCCGACGGGCAAAAGATCGACGAGTATCTTGATTCAGTAAGGGCAATAGAGAAGCGTCTGGAATTTGCGGAAAGACAATCAAGGCGTGTAGCTGCTGATCATGCATTAACGGATACCCTCAAGCGTCCGAAGCCGGGAATCCCGACAAACCATGAGGAATACGTGCGGCAGATGCTCGACCTTATGGCACTGGCTTTCTGGTCGGAATCAACACGTGTTTCGACCTTCATGCTGGACCACGGGCAGAGTAATCGATATTTCAATTTCCTACCCGGGGTAAAGGGAACCTGGCATGCTCTGTCCCACTGGAAAGATGCCAGTGGGCGAACGGAAGACGATGATGGCATGACCAAATGGAGCGATGTCCGAACCAAAAAGGACCAATACAATGAAGTCACCAGGTGGCATCATGCGCAACTCGCGTTTTTCCTGGGTCGACTGAAGCAACTCAAGGATGCTGATGGTGTGAGCGTGCTCGATCGCTCAATGATCGTCTATGGATCCAGTATCGCCGACGGGCACGAGCACGAGGAGAAGGACTTGCCCGTCCTCCTTGCAGGCGGTGGCAACGGCACGATCAAGACCGGGCATTACCTCAAGCCAAGGGACAATACTTCCATGTCTCGCCTCCACCTCGCCATGATGCAGCGGATGGACATCCCAGCCGGCCGCTTTGCTGAGGCACAAGACGCGCTTGAGCTGTAAGGAATTCGATGACCTCCCTTGCGCTGCGGCATGAGGGCGACCAAGGGCTTCCCGGAATAATTCACCGGAAAATGATGCGTAGGACGCGGAGAGGGTTGCCCTGCAGGCAAAGAATCGATAAGGTTTACCTCAGATGATGACTATCCTCGCCATGCTCTTTGTGATCGGCTTGATTATGCTTGTCTCTGCTGCTGTTTGCAAGTCATCGCGATTGGCGACCTCCTCCGCGCCCAACCACCATGCCGCGAACTGCGGCGGCTCGGGAGAAGAACTGCTCCGGAAAAGCCCGTTAGTGCCAAACTCCGCGGAATATTGGTGTTACCGATGCAAATCACATCTTCGGAAGCATTTCCTCCAGCCTGATAATAACCAAGGTGTTTGGAGCGCGTTTTTAGGAGGGAGGGGGTGCTTGCGTTGCGACATCTCGACATTCAGACCTGATAAGGTCAAGGCTTGGCTGTATGGCATACTGGGATTTTCCCTATGCTTCCTCATCGGGGTCTTATGGCTTGAGATGATTTTTGGTGTTGATGGAATCCTGGGGCCTACCATTCTTTTTATCATCTGTTTAGGATCGGTGGAGTTGTGGATGCTCAATTTCATGAATCTCTGGTGGTCCTGGTCTCGGTTACAGGGAGAAAAATCTGTTGAACAACTCGATCGGGACGGCCGTTACTACATCTCCAAGTGGGATAAATCTCACCAACATCACTACTCATGAAATATTCCATCACCTATCCGATTGCCGTGCTGCTGACTCAAACACTGTTTGCCGGCGATCCATTGATCATCGACACTCAGGTCCAATGGGAAAAGGCTCTGACCACAGCAAAGGATGTCATCATTGAAAACGGCACGGCATCAGCCGCCGGAAAGACCGGGAATTTCACCGCCACGCTCCACAAATCCGACCGTAAACGCTCAGTGGCTTCGCTGACTGTTCAGCAGTCGGCACTCTGGCAAAACTGGGAAGCGAAGCCGCGGGTCGGTCCAAAGAACCTGCGCGACGCCCCCGTTTTCCTGTCCATGGGGCCGGATAACTATTGGATGTTCGGCCGCTACGGACCAATGCCCGGGGGAAAAGGAAAGAAACCGGCCGGAGCACCTGCCTTCGAGGCCCGCGATGCTCAACTTGATGGGTTCGATATTGCCTTGAAAACCACCCCTCTCCCTAACCAGTTCAACGCCCCCGGCGGACTCGTCAAGGGACAGGGGGGGTACCATGCATGGCAAAGCAAGGACATGGTCCACTGGGTGCACCACGGATGCGTCACCCCCGGGTTTGCCCGCTGGGTGACGACAGCCGAGCAGGTGGACGGAAAAACCTTCATTTACTACGACTTCCCCAACGACCAGGACCCTCACCTTTTCATCGACACAGACCTGACGGACGGCAAACCGGGCAAGAACATGGGTATCGCCCTGAACGACCCCTCGCATGGTTCGGATTGCGCTGTTATCCGGGACATCCAGGGCAAATTCCATATCATCTTCGAGGACTGGAGCCCAATCAATGCCCGCAAGCACTCCTGGGATTCCCCGTTGGCCGGCCATGCCGTAAGCCAGAATGGAATCGACAAGTTCTCTATCCTCGCCCCTGCAGTGGACGAGCGTACCAAGCCGACCGGAAAAATTGCCGAATATCTGCACCCGCACTGGAAAGGGGAAGACCCAAAAAGGTTCAAGACCAACGTCGCGAAATACGAGATTCATGAGCCCAAACAAAATGCTTATGGCGACTGGGCCTCCATTGCCATCGGCGGCCAGTATTATCTCTTCTGCGACTACCACCCGGCCAATAAAGGGATCCGTATTGCTTGGTTTACGTCCTCAAGCATCAACAAGCCTTTCTCCTTCTGTGATGAAATAGGCAAGGGGCATCCTGATCCTGATATTGGATTCGCCGAAGGCCGCTTCTACCTGGTTACACAAACATCCAATGATTACGTCAGTCCCGGACCGTGGGTGGAAAAAATTGAGGCCAGAGTCGGTGTCGACACGGACAACGACGGCAAGGTCAACCAGTGGACAAAATGGACTGAAGTCAAGGAAACCTACGACTACATCCCCGGCTTCTCCAAACAAATCAAGCGGACCCCTGCCGCCATAGATCTCGCGGGACTGCCTGCCGGTTATGCTTTCCATGCCGATCTGAAAATCTCCGACACCACGGAAAATAAATCAAAGCCCATCATTGAGAGCCTGCACCTCTCCTTCAAGTAACAACGACTCTTCCCGGCTGCTCTTTGCAATAATTGGGGTTGCCGCCGAGGTGACCTTTTACCCATTCAATGCATTGTCTTAGCCGGCATGGATCTACACTCATTAGCAGTCACCTGAAAACCCGGAAATCAAAGCCCATGCACGCAATGCTCTTGAACTACCTAAAGAGGCTGTCCTTCCTCTGCCTACTGTTGACCTTCTGTACCCAGGCTCATGCGGCGCCCTTTCGCGGCCCCAATATCGTCCTAATCTTTATCGACGACATGGGCTACGGGGATATCGGCCCTTTCGGCAACAAGGTAAACAAGACGCCCCATCTGGACCGGATGGCCAAGGAAGGACTTAAGCTGACTGATTTTTATGTTTCCAACACGGCATGCACGCCATCACGCGCAGCACTGATGACCGGCACCTACGCCAACCGCATTGGTATGGATGGTCGCGTCGTCTTCCCCGGTGAAGACCGCGGCCTGCATCCGGACGAAATCACCATCGCCGAATTACTCAAGAAGAAGGGGTATACCACAGGGTGCTTCGGCAAGTGGCACCTAGGCGACCAGCAAAAATTCCTGCCCCTGGCCCAGGGCTTCGACGAATATTTCGGGATCCCCTATTCCAACGACATGTGGCCGGGTAACAAGAGAGGCAATCCCTTAACCAACCGGGGGCCCTATACACCGTTGCCGATCATTCGCCAAGACAAGGCAGTCGCCTATGTCAGTGATGACCAGGACCAGGCATTGCTTTGCGAAATTGTCACCGACGAGGCAGTCAGGTTCATCAAGAAACACAAGGAAAGCCCATTCTTCTGTTATATTCCCCACGCTTACGTGCACAAGCCGCGATATGCACGCCCACACATTCTCAAGAGGGCGGAGGGCAACGTCGACCGGTCCAACGTCGAAGAGGTCGACGACAGCGTGGGCCGAATCCTTGCTACCCTTCGCCAGCTCAAAATACAGGATCAGACAATGGTCATTTTTACCTCCGACAATGGAGGAGCCGGCGGCATGAGCATGGGACCCTTGCGCGGCGGCAAAGGCGGCCCCAAGTATGAAGGTCACATGCGAGTGCCGACACTCACCTGGTGGCCGGGAACAATACCGGCCGCTAAAGTGAGCAACGAAATTGCAACTACCATCGATCTGCTGCCTTCACTCGCCAAGCTGGCCGGTGCCGATATTCCCATCGACCGCACCATTGACGGGCAGAATGTCCTTGGCGTGCTGCTTGGTGAACCCGGGGTCAAATCGCCACACAAGGCCCTTTATTATGAAGTGGAGGGCATACGCAGAGACAACTGGAAACTGGTCATGGGGAAGCGTAACAAGCCGGAACTCTATAACCTGTTAAAGGACATTGGGGAAAAGAACGACCTAGCCAGTAAACATCCCGATATTGTCAAGCAACTCAAGTCCATGCTGGATGCTCATAGAGAGCAAATTGTTGAAGATACCCGCCCCGCCGCATTCGTGGAGAAGGCAACACCGATCATATCACAACCAGGAAAACTGCCCCGGCTCAGGGATTACGTTGACCTATTAAGGGGACAAAAAAAATAAAGCACCCAGCCTGCCGGCAACAATGAAACTTTCTCTACTAGTTTACACACTTCTTTTCACCGGAGGCTTATTACAAGCTGAAGACAAGGAAGAGAACTGGAAAATTTATAGCGGTAAAGCAGGCCCGAGCGGTTGGCGCTGCAACACAATACATCCTGACCCTAAAGACCATGGCCCGGATGGTATTAACGTTCATGATTGGGATGGTGACGGGAATCATGATCTGTTTGTAAACTACGAAGAGGGAAAATACAGCCGTCTCTATTTTAACCCGGGACCCGGTAAAACCCGAAAAACCTGGGACCGATATGTCGAGTTCACACATGGCCAGTGCGAGGATTCAGGCATCGGTGATCTCGATAATGATGGAGACCTCGACTATATCGCAAATGGAGGATGGGTTTATTTCAACCCTGGGCAAAAAAAAGCAACGAATGCCTCCTCATGGAAGAAAATGATCCTCTTTAACCATGAGCGACGAGTACCAACCGTAACCGATGTCGATGGCGATGGGCTTAACGACCTGATCGTCGGAGCCCAAGAATGGTATCAACAACCCAAAACCGGTAAACACATGGCTCACAACTGGAAAAAACACATCATTGGAAAAAATCGCTGGCCAATGAACTGCATCATGCGCGACCTCGATGGTGATGGTGACATGGATATGGTCGTTCCAGACCGGGGTAAGGAGATATGCTGGTATGTCAATCCCGGCAGAGACAAAGTGCACAATATCTGGCAACGCAAGACTCTACATAGACACCACGAACCGATGTTCATGACCATAGGAGACGTAAATGGTGACAAAATAGAAGACTTTATCATTACCGGCGGAAGCCTTGGAAAACTGGCCCGCAAACTGATCGTTTTGCTGCGCACGAACAAAATCGGCGAACCCACCTTCAAGGAAATCATTATCGATCAACCATCGGGCAACTTTCCAAAGGGAGTCGCTGTAACCGATTTGGACGGTGATCCCACTAAAAAGGAAATTGTAGTCATCCCGAAGGGCGGTGACTTATGGACTGCCACCCATTCAGGAGATCCCATGGAACCTACAAACTGGAAAGCGACTCCAATCATTATGCCGGGATCCGAGACAAGAAAAAAAATGGACAATGCCTGGCTTGGTGACCTTGATGATGACGGTGATCTTGACATTATTACAACTGATGAAAATGGTGGCTGGGGAGTAATTTGGTTCGAGAATCCTGCAACCTCCCAATAGCAAAAACCAGATGCAAAGACTCCTCATAACCATCGCCTCTATATGGCTGACCTCCTTGTCGCAGGCCGATGAAAAAGTCGCAAAAAGACCTGACCGCAGCCGTGTAAAGCCTGACATGCATGAAGGCATTATTCAGGAACCGCACATCATATTCACCTATGTGGACGAAAAAAAACGCAGGCGCCTGACACTCGATCTATATCGACCAGAAAAAGCCGAAACCCCCTGTCCGGCTATCGTCCTGTTTTTTGGTGGGGGATGGCAAAATGGACGACCCGGAATCTTTGCAAGTCTCGCACAAGCTCTCGCACAGAGAGGTTATGTCTGCGCAATTCCATCTTACCGACTTAGTGGAGAAAAACCCTTCCCAGCTGCTGTACACGATTGCAAGGCGGCTATCCGCTGGACACGTAAGAATGCCAAACGTTTCAATATCGATCCGAGTCGCATTGTATCGATGGGAGGTTCCGCAGGCGGGCACCTTGCAGGATTCATGGCTGCCAGCAATGGCATCAAACGCTTCGAAGGTCAGGGAGATAATCGGGATGTCTC
>CALCSP010000157.1 GCA_937893785.1 uncultured Verrucomicrobiales bacterium | reverse complement strand
TTTCTCAGCAGGAGCCTCTTCTTTCTCAGCAGGAGCCTCAGGAGAAGCTTCAGCACTTGGTTCTTGATCGGCATCCTTATCAACAGATTCCTGTTCATTGGATCCTTGATCAGCAACGGCAGCATCACCGTTTCCTGCCTCAGCCTGTGGGGCTTCAGCTTCTTTTGCTTCTTCCTCCTTGGGAGCTTCCTGTTCTTCGTCAGCCATAAAAAATGTGTCGTTCTGAATTTACCGGTAAAACAGGCTAAACCTTGCCCTTCTTTGCATTAGGGTTGCGCTCCACCCCAACCGTACGCTTCCCGCCTTTGCGAGTGCGGGCATTGGTCTTGGTTCTTTGACCACGAACGGGCATACCTCGACGATGCAGGATTCCTCGATAGCAGTTAATTTGCTGCAGGCGTTTCATGTTCGCCTGAATTTCACGCCGGAGATCCCCCTCAATGGGAATGTTATTAGTGTTTACAACATGAATGATCTGCGCAAGCTGCTCATCGCTCAGCTCACCCGTCCTGATATTCGGATCGATTTCAGCCTGCTCAAGAATCTTTCTAGCTGTAGAATGCCCTATTCCATATATATATGGAAGTGATGCTTCTATGCGCTTCTCGTTTGGGATTTCTATTCCTAAAAGCCTAGCCATATGTAATGTCCAATCTCTAAATTGCGATCAGCCTTGACGCTGTTTGTGGCGGGGATTCTTGCAAATAACACGCACGACCCCATGCCTGCGTATCACTCGACATGACTCACAGAAACGTTTCACTGAAGGCCTTACTTTCATTGCTACCAATAATCTTTGTCTAATTTCTTAAAAACTTTTGCGGACTAGTTTTGCTTACTTTCCTGAAGCCCTTGCGATCGATGGCAAAAACCCGATCCTCAACAACTTGCTCAAGTCAATGAGCATCCACAAAAGCGGATGGAATCATTAGCACAAATTGCGCTACCTGCAAGGCCTTCATTGCCCAATTTACCAAGGATTTTAAAGAAAACGCCATTATGGCAATTGTGATTTCTATTAATTTTTCTTAAATGTAAACACATCATCAATCATGCTCGGCTTTCGCCAGGTGAGCACCTCGGGTTCATCAGGGGTTATCAGAACAGTATGTTCAAAATGAGAACTAGCCTTCCCGTCCGCAGTCACAACAGTCCAGTCATCATCAAGGAGCTTTATGCCTGGCACTCCAAGATTCACCATCGGCTCTATGGCAAGGATCATTCCGGCCTTTAGTCTAGGCAAGTTGGTTGCAGGCCTGTAATTGGGAACCTGAGGCGGTTCGTGCAGTTTTTTGCCAACACCATGCCCAACGAATTCCCTGACAACAGCAAATTGATTCTTACTCACGTGTTTTTCAACAGAAGCACAAAGATCTCCAAGCATTTCCCCCTCTCTGGCATGGCCGATGGCAATATGTAGTGATTCTTCTGTCACCCGTAAAAGACGCTCTATCTCCGGATCCACTGCGCCAACAGGCACAGTCAGCGCATTGTCTCCCACCCACCCATTATGTATAATACCGACATCAAGCTTAATGATATCCCCTGGCTGTATTATTCTTGAGCTGCCAATTCCGTGGACAATTTCATCATTGACTGAAATACAAACATGCCCGGGAAACGCCGTGCCTCCGCTTTGCTTATACCCTAGGAAAGCGCTGACACATCCCGACGTCTTCATTAACCCAGCAGCAAAATCATCTACTGTCGCGGTGGTTACACCAGGTTTTATAATTGATGCTGACTCGAGCAAGATATCGCGAGCAAGACCGCAGGCCGAACGCATCCCGTCTAGTTGCTTACCGCGGTAGATGGGCATGTCGAATATTTTGGTTAATTAGAATCCTCGTCTCGCGGGGGCAAACGAGTCTAAACGGCTATTACTTATCTTAACCGTGCCCTTTACTAATCATCCATGTGACACCGATGATAATCAGTATGGCCAAGATGAAATAGAGCCAGACCATTGTATTCTTAGTGGCTGTTTTACCAGTTCCAGTTTTCCGGTCGAATCGGCCGCGAATTTTACCCTTGCGCAAGAAACCGTCATAGTGGCGCTGAATCAAATGCGTCTCCGCCTGCCTCATAATATCCAGCAGAACACCAACTAAAATCAAGAGACTTGTGCCGCCAAAAAACTGAGCAACTGTCATTGAGATTCCCATCTGCCGCGCTATTAGGGCCGGCAACAAGGCTATTAGGGTCAAAAAACACGCCCCTGCAAAAGTAAGGCGTCCCATCGTAAAGTCTAGGAACCCGGCAGTTGCCTTCCCCGGTCTAATTCCGGGAATATAACCACCGTTTTTCTTCAGATCCTCAGAGATCTGTTGAGGCTGGAACATCGTTGCCACCCAGAAATAACTGAAGAAAAAGATCAATATTCCCGTCAGGGTATAGTAAGCCCATCCCGATGTCATTGATGCAGCGAACTTATTCCATCCCGCGCTATCCTTGGCAATAAAGCCGATGATCTGCGCAGGGAAAAGAACAATAGCTTGAGCGAAAATAATGGGCATCACTCCCGCGTAATTCACCTTGAGCGGAAGAAATGAACTTTGTCCTCCATAAACTTTACGGCCAACAACTCGTTTCGCATATTGAATGGTAATTTTTCTAACTGCCTGAGTGATTGCGATGACTCCGGCAATGACGACAATGAGCAAAGCCACTAATAGAACTAGCTGTATCGGTTTGGTGACCGCACCAGACTCTGCTCCGGTAATATAGGTCTCCCAGACCTGGACAAGTGCGCCGGGAAGGGCCGACACGATGTTCACTGCAATGATCAGTGAAATTCCATTACCAATACCCCGTTCCGTAATTTGCTCACCAAGCCACATCAGCAACATCGTTCCGGCTGTAATCACCATCACACATGTGATGATGAAATGAAGACCATATTCGGGCACCAAGGCTTTACCTGTGTCGTTGATATATGAGGCAATATCAGCAAGAAATATATTATTTGCCGGGTTCTCTAAGGACCTAGCCAAGAATAATCCCTGCACAAGACACAGCACGATAGTCACCTGCCTAGTCATCATGTTGATCTTGCCCCTTCCTCCGTCTTCTCTGGACAACTTACCCAAACGCGGAACCACAGCCGTCAACAACTGCATCATAATTGAAGCGCTGATATAAGGCATGATGCCAAGTGCAAAGATTGCGCAATTCTTCAACCCACCACCACTAAACACGTTAATGAGTGCACCAATAGCACCACTATCATCACTGCTTTTCTTGCTTGCTGCATCCAGAGCTCCCTGCAACACCTCCGCATTAACACCTGGTAACGGAATGGCAGCTCCAACCCTTACAATAACAACCATAGCTAACGTAAATAGAATACGCTGCCGCAGTTCCGGAATCTTTAATGTGTTGGCAAAAGCTGAAATCATTCTAGGGCCCTCTCTGGGGTTAGCATTTCTTCCTCTTGTGGCCTTGTTTTATTGGCAACCAGATTTTTGTTTACTATTCACTGCGAGTGTCGTCATCTTCAGCTGCAGATGCTGACTCTTCAGCCGCAGGTGCTGACTCTTCAGCTGCAGATGCTGACTCTTCAGCCG
>CALCSP010000156.1 GCA_937893785.1 uncultured Verrucomicrobiales bacterium | reverse complement strand
TACCAATGATGCTCCCGGTGGCGTAACAAGGCTAGTGGATATGGGATGTGAACCCTTCCTTGTAGCAGCTTCCCTTGAAGGAATTCTCGGACAGCGCTTGTTAAGGACAATATGTGATGACTGTCGCCAACCTTACAACCCTAGCGCGGCGCTCCTTGGTGAACTGGGTCTGAGCGCTGAGGATATTGGAGACAAGGAATTTTTTACAGGTGGAGGTTGTGATAGTTGTGGCAATTCAGGCTACAAGGGGCGGCAAGGGCTTTTTGAGCTACTTGATATCAGTGACCCTATTGCCGAAATGATTACTGAGCGAGCTCCCACGGTGGTTTTGCGGCAAAAAGCGATTGAGCTTGGCATGACCACTCTGCGAGAGGACGGATTGCGCAATATTTACAATGGGAAAACGACCATTGAGGAAGTGCTCAAATACACTTAATGTTTCTTTCTTTTTGATCTTCAATGAGGCAATCTTGCAATTGCCAGTAACCTCACAATTCGGCTAAACTTTTTGATAACCCCAACTTTTACGTTTTTCTATCCCAATTACCATGCCTGTATTTAACTATATTGCGGTCGATGCCAAGGGCGAAGAGATTTCCGGTTCACTTGATGCCGCTTCCGAATCTGAGGCTATAGCTCAACTGCGCCAGGGCGGAGTTTACCCAACGGCGATTGTTCAGGAGGGTAAAGGCAAGCTGAAGGTCAAGAAGGGTAAGGGTAAAGGTCGATCACGAAGCAAGTCCAAGGAGAGTTCATTGTTCTCCTCAGGAAAGATAAAGGGTAAGGTTTTGATGATTTTTACCCGCCAGCTTGCAACGCTCATTGACTCGGGGCTGCCTCTTCTGCGCGGGCTAACTGTGTTGGGGAAGCAGGAACCCAATCCGGTGCTCAAGAAAACCATCAACAGTCTTGCTGATTCCGTGCAGACTGGTAGTACATTTTCTGAGAGCCTGGCTCAGCATCCGAAGATCTTCAATAAGCTTTACGTAAACATGGTCAAGGCTGGTGAGCTTGGCGGTGTGCTGGAATTGGTATTGATACGCCTTGCTGAATATTCGGAGAAGGCGCAGAAGCTGAAGAACAAGATTATTGCCGCTATGGTCTATCCGGTAATCGTGATGCTCATTGCTTCAGCTATCATGGTTTTCCTTCTGACAGTGATCGTGCCGAAGTTTGAAAGTATTTTTGAGGACATGCTCGGTTCAAGGGATGCTTTACCGGCTTTAACTCGCTTTGTGATCGATCTCAGTGATAGCCTTAAGACCCAGATTGTACCAATCGGTATAGTGTTTGTGATATTAGTGGTGGTGTTCAAGGTGGCTGCCTCTACAGTCGCTGGGCGTCGTATCATTGACCAGATTAAGCTGAAGATGCCTCTGTTTGGATCCGTGCAGCGGAAAAGTGCTATTGCAAGGTTCAGTCGCACACTTGGAACACTGGTTACTAGTGGTGTGCCAATCCTACAGGCGCTGAATATTACGCGCGACACAGCCGGAAACGCGGTGATTTCAAATGCGATTCAGAATGTGCATGATGCGGTCAAGGAAGGGGAATCCATTGTGAATCCTCTTGAGGCCAGCAAGGTTTTCCCACCGATGGTTATCAGTATGGTGGATGTGGGTGAAGAGACCGGTCAATTGCCTGAGATGTTGCTCAAGGTTGCTGATGTATATGATGATGAGGTGGACAATGCGGTTTCAGCGCTGACCTCTATGCTTGAGCCCTTGATGATTGTGGTTCTTGCTGTGGTTGTTGGTGTCATCGTAATGGCTCTATTCCTACCGATGGTTGAGATTATCAAGGGAGTGGCTAACCAGTAATTACAGTAATTAGTTTCAGTGGCGAGTTCATTGCTTGCACCGTTTGCAAGGTCGCTGCATATTGGTTCAACCCTTCGTAAATGATGAATCCCACAAGAAAAATCCGGGGCAGTGCACACAGTCATGGCTTCACCTTGATTGAGTTACTAACGGTGATCTCAATCCTAGCCATTTTAATGGCACTAACTATTGCCGGCATCAGTTTTGCCCAGAATAAGGCTGCCGAGGAAAAAACCCGTGCGGGCTTGGAAGTCATCAAAGCTGGGCTCACCAAGTATTATAACGAATGGGGTGAGTATCCTGTGCCCGTTGATAATTCAGGGGAAGGAAGGGAAGGGGCGATCGCCCTTTACCAGGCGCTTAGTGATGATGGCGATAATGAGCTTGTAGGTGGACAAGGCACAGCTTCTGATGGCAGGGAGGGCAGTGGAAAGCTCGTCGACTTGGTCTCTCAGGGGCTGGTGGCAGATGAGGGAGGTAGTAGTTGGTTTTTAATTGATGGCTTTGGCAATCCGTATCATTACCGCGTATATGAAAAGGACAAGGATACTCAGTTTCGCAACAAGGGCTCTTATGACCTGTGGTCATACGGTGCTGACAAGGAGAGGCGGGAAGAAAACGATGCCAAGTGGATTAAAAACTGGTAGCTTCGCTGGTGCAATAGCAAGGCCGGTATTCTTGGTCGGCTTTCATGAGTAGCTCTGGCATCTTGTTGGTGGCGGCAATAGGTGCAATTTTGGTTTCATGAGGCGGGGGAGATACCCCTTATTGCTTTTTAGAGGCAAAACTTAAAGAAACTTAAGAAAGGTGCATCCTGTTAAGGGTGGATTCATTTTTCTCGTCTACTATTACCACTGAAGTTTTGTTTAATTTCCTTTAACCCCCACCAATCCCCCCAATGTATCGATTCTATTTTTTGGCCTTTTTTTGGCTAGGTTTGATGGTGCCCGCAGGCGCGCAGTTGACTATCACTGAGTTTTTGGCGGAAAATCGATCCGGAATCACTGATGCAGAGGGTGATAGTTCTGATTGGATTGAAATTACTAGTCAGGTTGAAGAACCGCTGGTTATTGATGGGTGGCATCTTACCGATGACCCTGAGGAGTTGACTAAGTGGACATTTCCTGCGGTGACATTGCCAGCTGGTAATTCCATCGTGGTGTTTGCATCGGGGAAGGATCGAAGTGATCCGGCGGGGGAATTACACACCAGTTTTTCTTTAGATGCTGAGGGCGAATACCTGGCTCTTGTTGCTCCGGATGGTGTCACCATTGTGTCTGAATTTAACTATCCTGAGCAGTTTGAGGATATTTCCTACGGAGCTTCTGCTCGCGTGACTTCCGAGATCGTCATTGCTGAGAATGCGCCGGCGAAGTGGCTTGTGCCGGATTCCGCTATAGATGGATGGAATGGGAGAGAGTTTGACGATGCTACTTGGTCATCTGGTTCCACAGGTGTCGGCTATGATACGTCAAGTGACTACACGCCTTATATCGGTAATGACAGCTTCATCCTTTCGCAGATGCGCAATGTGAACGCTTCGGTTTATATCAGGATTCCATTCCAGATAAGCAATCCGGAGAATATTGCTTCTTTAGTTCTCAACATGCGCTATGACGATGGCTTTTCAGCTTGGATCAATGGTCAACCGGTAGCTTCTTCAAGGGCTCCTGCCGTGCCTCTTTGGAATTCGCTGGCTACAAATTTTCATTCCGATTCTGTTGCAACTATCAAGGAGCAGTTTAGTGCTTCGGCGGGAATTGCCGCTTTGGTTGAAGGTGAAAATATTCTCGCCATTCAAGGCATGAACTGGACGATTGACAGTTCGGATCTGCTGATGTTGCCTGAGCTTAGTGCGCGCACGGTTGACCCAGCTGCGCCCGGTTCAATGGGGTTTCTTTCTCCGCCTACACCAGGCGAGGTGAATGGTAATGCTGTCAGTGGATTTGTAGCTGATACGAAGTTCTCCGTGGACCGAGGTTTTTATCAGGAGCCTTTTACGGTTGCCATTACCACGGACACCGAAGGTGCAAGCATACGTTACACCACGGATGGCACATTGCCCGATGATCAGACAGGTCAACTCTATAACCAACCTGTTGTTATTAGTTCAACGACGACTCTTCGGGCTATTGCTTACAAGCAAGGATTCCAGTCTACCAATGTGGATACCCAAAGCTATTTCTTTGCTGCGGATATCAAGGAGCAATCCGATATGGATAGTGATGTGGTTGATGATCCGGCATACTCAACAACCATTGAGCAAGATTTATCGGCAACGCTTCCCGTATTTTCGCTGACTGTTGCTGATGCTGACTTTTTCGGCCCGGACGGTATTTATAGCAATCCCAGTCGAACGGGCAGGGGGTCTGAGGTTCCTGTTTCCATGGAGTTCTTCAACCCTGGGGATCCCTCTGACCAGTTTCAGATCGATGCAGGTGTGCGTATTCATGGAGGTAATGCGCGCACCCACCCCAAGAAGCACCTGCGTTTTTATTTCCGCGGGGATTATGGAGAGCGTCGACTTAAGCATTCCATTTTTCCAAATAGTCCGGTTGAATCCTTCGATCAGTTGTTGCTAAGAAGTGGGGGGCATGACTCATGGTCGATTGGAGCAAGGTTTGGTCGTGATCCACTGCGCAATATGCCGCCGCATGGGACCATTATGCGTGATCAATTTTTGCGCAAAACCGAGCTTGAGATGGGTATTTTGACGCCGCGTAGTCGATATGTGCATGTTTACATCAATACTCGATACTGGGGCGTTTATGATATGCATGAACGCGCCAATGCCGCATTTTTCGAATCCCATCTCGGCGGTGAGGAGGAGGAATATGACGTTTTGCATCACCCAAGCGGCACGATTGTAGATGGCAATACATCCGCCTGGAATGCGGCACGAGCGATTGTTGCAGGCG
>CALCSP010000155.1 GCA_937893785.1 uncultured Verrucomicrobiales bacterium | reverse complement strand
GAGATCAGTATTCACGATGCGGCAAGGAAGGGGAATCTGGCAGTTATCCAACAGTATATCGATAACGGGTCAGACCTTGATCGGGCAGAACCCGTTTTTGGATCCGCTTTGAATAATGCCGTCATCTACAACCAAATGGAAATTGTAGATGCCCTGATAAAGGGGGGAGCAGACGTAAATATCAGGCAAAAGAGTGACGGCAACACGCCGGTTCACAGTGCTGCATTCTTTGCCTACCCTGAAATTCTTGAACTTCTCTTGGAAGCAGGGGCTGAAAAAGCCCCGAAAAATCTGAAGGGTGAAATCCCCATAGGTATCTCAATGGTACCATGGGAAGACGCGCAGGGAATTTATCTTGTCGTCCAGGAATTACTCAACAGCATGATTGGCGAGCCAAAGATCCCCATGGACATGGATCGCATCAAGTCATCCCTGCCGGAAATATTTGAACTGCTTTCAGACGGACAGCAATTAGCCGACATTCAAAACCCCAGGAGCGAAAACCCTGCGCCCGGAATTTTCTTTGAAGCGGCCTTCAACAATGACGTGGAGGCGATCAAAAAAGCAATAGCAGACGGTAAGGACATTGACCAGAGAAATAAAGACGGCTCCACAGCACTTTTGACAGCAGCCACATTAGGCAGTGCCGAGGCTGCCATTGCCCTTATTAACGGTGGTGCGGACATTGACATGAAAAACCAGAGGGGAGACACACCACTCATGGCGGCATCATTTTTCTGCAGGGAGAAAATTGTACAAGCTCTGCTCGATAAGGGAGCTGACAAAGACATTGCAAACATTGACGGGAACCGTCCCATTGATGCAGTGGCAACCCCCTGGAGCCAAGAACTTGAAGATCTCTACCGGTTTATGGAGCAAGCCATCACCGGCATTGAGCTGGACCTTGAAAACATCAGGAAAACTCGCCCGAAGATTGCCGAGATGCTCCGTTAAGTGCTAAAAAGGTTTACTGTAGAACCCGCACCACCAGCTCACGTAACACCCAGTCTCCCGACGCCTCCACTCCATAATGAGGTGAGCTGTCTAGGCGCAGGATCTCACCAGCCCTCAATACCCCAAGGTCACTGAGGATGCCGCTTTGGTCTTTCGAGTCAATATCGGCATCCACGCAGTAGATCGCCAATGGGGCTTTCTTGCCCATACGGTAAAACCCACCACAACTCCCCTCACCTGCTACAATGGCAACTGATTCGATAATCACATCTTTCTTGAAGGAAATGAGCAATGCTTCCCCGGAGTCAACCTGATCCGACTTACCACCCTCAACACCCAGCCCGCCCTCCGTTGCACTGGATTTCCCTCCGGTACCCCTGATCATCGGCTGTGTCCCTTCCGGTTGCCTGTCCCGACGCCAATCAAAAACCCTCCTCTCATGGGGAGCAAATGCAATAGCTCGGTGCCCCCCGGCATTGCGGTGGAGTAGGGCAAGGCGAATCAATTCCTGCACAAGGGGCTTTAGCTCAGGTTTATTGAGCAGGTCCTCCTGCTCCTTAAGGTCATTGCTCAGTTCATAGAGCGCAAAAGGTCTAGCCCGGCCAGCACGAAGAAGTGCTGAATCGAGGAAAAGTTTCCATTCCCCCTTCCAAGTCTTTCCCTCTATAATGGGTGAATCAAGGCGAAAAGCACAGGCTGCTGGATCATTCTTCGCCTCCTTGTGGTCATTGTGAAACAGGGGACGGGAATCAAGCTGTTGGCCGCGCCATGCAGGTAGCACATTAAAGCTGTCCTCTCCCCCCTTTTCACCCTGCCTTAAATCAGGAAGGTCAACCCCGAGAACGGCGGAAAAAGTCGCATAAAGATCCTGCAGGGCCAGTAACTCTGCACTGGTTTTTCCGGGACTCTCAGAATTACCATCACCCACCCCACCTGCAGGCCATGACACGATGAAAGGTACACGATGACCACCCTCAAAAGCCGACCCCTTATTGCTACGCAGAGGTCCGGTTGCGGACTTCGCCGTTATTTCAGCACCGTTGTCGGAAGTAAAGATGACAATCGTATTGGCCAAAAGCTTGTTTCCAGGCCGGCGGGGGTCATCGGTCTCTGCTAGGTAGTCCATCATCCTGCCAAGGGCGACATCATTTTCATAGATATAGTCCCCACGGTTTCCAGCCGGATTCCCTGATACCATTTTCCCGGCTCCCAGGATTTTCTTCCCACCTATGCTGGTGTCAGGCGTGTAGGGGCCATGATTGGAATTGGCAGCGTAATACAGGAAAAAAGGCTTATTTCGCGATGTTTCTCCGGAAACATGTCCTTGGAGAAACTCCATTGTACTATCGGAATGCCGACTTCCCAGTTTGCTCAGGATATAGGCGTTGGGCCCATTCTTGTGAAGTTGCTTGCCATTGCCGTTGGCACTCACCGAAATACGGCCGTGGACATGCCCCGGGCCAACCCTCTGGCCAGGCCGATTCCTATCACCACGCTTATTCTTGCCAATTAGCACTTCGCCATTCCCAGCATCAGGACCAGATGTCCCATGAGAACGGGAGGTAATGCGAGAAAAATGGAAGCCGTAATCAAGAGGACTCACGGCAAGGGGCATGGTCAAGTCAGCATCATGCCAACCGTCAGCCGGAGAACCGTCAGTGCGACTGTATCTCAACCCGACATGCCACTTTCCGACTATCGCCGTCGCATATCCACTGCCCCCAAACAAAGTAGCTAGAGTGGGCCGGTCAGCCTCTATCATAGGGTCACCCTGTACCCCAAATAGAACCCAGTATTTCAGTCGATTACGCCATGGGTAACGCCCAGTAAGCAAACCATAACGGGTTGGCGAACAACGCGAGGAAGGGGTATGGGCATCAGTAAAGAGCATCCCCATGCGAGAAAGTCTCTCCATGTTCGGGGTATAGAGCTGCTCACTATCTGCATTACCGGTAAATGCCTGATAAGCACTGGTATCCCCCATGCCCATATCATCAGCCATCATTACAATCACATTTGGTGCCGCACCGGAACTAATGGACAGGCCAAAGCTCCAGAATAGCGCCATTAAAAGAATTCTTTTTATCTCTATCATCTTTTTACGGTACAACCCCATTACAGACAAAAATGGAAGCAGAACCCTTCATTGGCAACTATCAAGAAAAGCCACCAGATCAGCAAGCTGGTCTAAGGAAATAAGCACGCAAGCTCATGAGCATGACCCATCAACTAGACATGAAATGGGGGCATGGGGTCAAGCACAGTAAAGAAAAGGCTGTTTCGCACAAAATTCGCCTCATTTGATGAAATAAATGCATTCACGTGCATAGAACCACTTTTCCATTCGTCAAGGAAGCAATGAGAATGAGAACCGATGGTTTTTCCAGCTTCTGTCGACGAATCCTAGCAGGTATTTTCCTGCTAATTTTTGGATTTTCCTTACCCCAAATACAGGCACTGGTATTCTCATGCGCAGACGCAGCCACCAACCTTTCCGGCCAACGCAATGCACATATTGCAGGCTGGGGCTATGTGGATCTCAGCGGTGTGGTAATTGTTCGCTCCCCCTACGGGGTAACCAGTACCGGGATCCTACTTGAAAGCGGCAGGCATGTGCTCACAGCAGCTCACAGCGTGGCAGGGTTTTCCGCCTCGGGCGACGACTTGCAGGGACGGGTTGAAGTATTCTCCGGGAACAAACAGAAAATCATCCCCTGGAAAACAGTATCCCTTCACCCTGCCTACAGGCAGGGTGGTGCTTGGGATGCAGGCATCATTGAACTAGCCCAAGAGGTGGACGCTGGGTTCGCCGCACGTTACCCACTAGCCCGCTCACCGAGACCGCTTCCTGAAATGATCCTGCGTGCAGGTTGGGGAAAGGGTGGTACCGGAATGACAGGGGAAATCGGTAGTACTGGCAAGCTCCTTGCCGGACTCAACCACCACGAAGCGCGAACAAGTGGAAAACTGACAAAGGGCTTCTTGTGCGCAGACGATCACCTACCACTATTACTTTCCGATTTTGATGGAGGTCCCGGAAATGACCCATTCTCAGGCTTTGCAGCCTCCGCCGGCTTGGACGTGCCTGCAAATCCCGGTGTCGGTGCCCTTGAGTGTCAAATTGCCAATGGAGATTCCGGTGGACCTGTCTTTGCCAGGAATCCATGCGGGAAAACGGTGGTCGTCGCGCTGCAAGTCGGTCGTATCAGCCGCGGTGCAGATATTGACCACCGGCTCAACAGTTCATGGGGAGAACTCGCAGTTGATGTCGAGGCCTGCCGCATAAGCGACTGGGTAAGCACGATCATTGCGCGCTGACGCGCGAAAAACACAATCACCAAGAAATAAAAAACAAACCAATAAACGAAAATGAAACTGCTGAAATTCATCACGCCGGCTCTGCCGATCCTTTTCGCCGGCCTTGCACAGGCCCAAGATATAGAAAGGGTCGTTGTCGAGGACGGACAACTCAAGCTGCAGGTGCGTACCCCCTCAATATCCGTTGAAGAGCTGAACGCCGACGGTTCCTTCCGACCCGTTGAGGGAGCCGACCCTGTTGAACAACTCATTGAAATTGCCGTGTCCGCTGATAACCCTAGCCGCTTTATACGTGCACGCTTCAACCTCGACGGACAGGACTTCGTGACAGAAGCAGGGCCGGTCATCCCGCCGGGACTGATCCCCGATCCGCAAACCTCCCGTCCACAGGACATTACCCTTAGCGGCGATATCCTCAGCATTGAGTATCCTGTCGAGAGAAACGCTGTCATATGGCCCGAGTTCTTACCTGATTCCTTCCCGCTGGTTCTCAATGAGGGAGTCATGACCATGAAGAGGGATAACAAGGTGGGAACCTATATCGGTACAGTGCCAAAGAATGCCGTCGAAACCTTTAGGGACGACCTCAAGGTAGCCCTCAATCGTTTGAATGAAAACGGTGACGGAAGGGTCCCGGTTTTTCAGGGCCGCTCGCTGACCGGATACACCACACTAGTTGGCCCCGATGAAGTGGGTGACCAGATCAAACTCTTCCCATTTGTGAATGGAGGCAACTTTGAAGCCTTAAGTATTCCCGGAATGCCAATCCCGGGTATAGCCAGCGCCATCGATCCCAAGAAATCTCTCATGATCACCGACCTGAGCGTGGTGGAGGATGTCGACCGCACCTTCGACCCGTTTACCGGAGATGGAACTGAAGGCGGCAAGTGGACATTTGCCTACTTAATGGAACAAATGTGTAACCAACCGGTTACCGGAATTGACCCAAAACTCTTCGCTGCGCGTTGGATCCAGCACTTTGAGAATAACCAGCTCATTAACTTTGATCCTGTTCCAGCTTCAAACCCGTCCGCTCCTGGAAGCGGGCCGGTTCAGACCCAACTGATCAACAAGTGGAACGCGAAGAATATCGCACTCGGCCGCCACCCCTTCGACCTGCGCATGGCTCCCTTCCGTTTGACTGCCATCGTCAACCGCATAGACCTTCGTGATGGCTCTGCCTACGCAAGCGGCAATGCCGGCGAATGTCGTTTTGTCTTCTGTGCCGTGGACCTTGATACAGGTGCCGAAAGACGAATGACGGTAATCTTTGAATACGGCGTTCCCATTTCGGGCTGCAAAAACATCAAGGACTACGCCAAGAGGTGGGTCAACCTCTCTGACCTACCATTTGGTGCTGCACTGAACTCCGAGCTTGAAAGCCTCACTGAAATCGTAGCCAAGGCAAACGCGGATCCCTCCAAACCCAACGGCAGCGCTATCAACCAGCTTCGCTCCAACGATATTATCGCGGTATCCCCGTGGCGCCTAAGGGAATGGCAAATAACCGGATCTGGTGTCGCCCCTCATCACCTCACTCAAGTCACCACCAAACAGACTCCAGCCGACCATAAGAACGGGTCACCAGATCTTGCCGATTTCATCAACACCAATGAGATCGATATACTCGCAAACCAGCACGAAGTTCCGCTCAGTTTCCCTTTTGCCTCACCGTTCTTGTCCGGAAAGGCAACGACAAACCATGGTGGATTTATCTGGGATGCCCCCGGAATCGTGAACAACGACGCGCGACACAACTTCTCATTAAACACATGCAATGCATGCCACGGCGGAGAAGCTGCAGGAACAGCCCCTCCATCAGGCCCAGGATCATTTCCCTTCGTTCACATCGGTGAGCGCGCAGCAGGCAATGAGTCTCAACTCTCCAACTTCCTGCTCGGCAGCAACATGCCGATGCCTGATCCCGTCTCAGGAATACCGCGCAGTTTCAACGATCTGTTGCGCAGGGCAGCG
>CALCSP010000154.1 GCA_937893785.1 uncultured Verrucomicrobiales bacterium | reverse complement strand
ATATTGTCTTCGGATTTATTCACGGCAACTGGGCCCTTGCCGACTGCGACCCAAGAGGAATTAACTGTGGTGTAACTGGCGAAATTGACATCCTTAAAGAAACTGGCTGTTACGCCGATTTCACAATGCCCTCTGCACCACATCCAACACAACCCAAGACGATCAATTCCATTTACTACGCAAAAGCTAACGTGAACAAACCGCTTGAGAACGGATCTCCTGCCTCCATCAAAAAACCGAACCAGCAAGGACTTCTTATGGTTCAAGGACCTCTTGGATTGAATTGGCATAATCGAAAATGGGGAATATTACCCCGAATCGATAATGGCGCTCTCACTGGGGTAAATCCACCTACACTAAAAAGAATGCAAATCTGGAAGAATCTCGGTATTCAGGTAGAAGGGATGCCAGACTGGACATTTATAAAACTCTACACACATGGCGCGCTTCCTCCCAATCAGAACATGCTCCTCGGAAACCCGATGGAGCAATTCTATAGCTCACTCCATGAACTTTCCCGATCATCGTGCGGACCTGACATTCACTTTGCCACCGCACGCGAAATGGTGAATATGATTCATGCAGCAGAAGACGGAATGAATGGATGTCCGAATGATTACCGCAATTACCGATATCAGAAGGTTAGGACAGACTAGATAACTGTGTAACTGTGGGCATACCCCTCGTCACCAAAAATCGCACAACCTATGCATTAGGAACTTTCACGTAAAACCAGTTTCGCACTAATCGGTCGATGCTGTGAATTACCTTTTCTCTCCACAGTTAGCCGCACCACATCCCAGCAAGCTGAACTAAACACATAGTCAAGACGCAACCACGCAGAACCAAGGCTAAAAGGGTTCCTTGTTCTACCGGGAAAAGTATATCCAAACCCTTTACCTACCTTCTTGTGCGCATCTTGCCAGGATTCTGCAAAAAGGCGATAAATCAAACCATTGCTAGGCATATTGAAATCGCCGGCAATAATTTTTGGCAGTTGATCTTTACTCAATACATTAATGAAATCCTCTACCTGAACGATTCGTTTCCTCCAGTAAGATTCATAGCGACTTCTCTTTTCAGCCATCGGCGTGCCAGGAATGCCAATTAGCCCACTAAGAAAGCCACCCTTTTTGCCGTCATTAAGTATATCCCGGGGCGTAGGAAAGTGCACGTTGTATAACGCAAACCGACTTCCTTCGGCTAATTCAAGTTCAATTCGCATTGCAAGCAAGTCCCCTTGCACCGCTTGAACTCCCGTCCTTCTGCTAACCTTTCGCGCTCCAAATAAAACCCTGTGGGGAGATCGAACTTCGCTTACTGCCATAATAGGAAGTTTACTCAACACAATGAACTCACCAATGGAAGCAATGTGCGGATATTCCTTGTATCCTGGTGATCTGCGATAATTAGATTCACGTCCGCGCGCTTCCTGCAACAGGATCACATCTGGTCGTTCATCATTTTTAAATGGTTGAAGACTATAGCTAGAATGCTGCCCCCTATTAAAGCTCATCACACAGACACCTAGTGAACCATCACTCCCTGTTTGCACACTATAAGGGAGACGCCACCCCATCCCCAGAAGAAGCACAATGAATAAAGGCAAATACAGCCAAGCCCACCGGCGGTAAAAAACCCACGCGATTCCCGCAAAAGGGAGCGCCGAGCAAACCCAGACAGATTGAGGGAGATAAAGCAGGAAGGCAATAGTTGCGTTTCTCTCTCCGATAAACGGATTTATAATGAATATTATAACAAGCAACAGCACCGGATATCCCAGTGAGGCAAAGCGTATCGCTCGAGCAGCATACCT
>CALCSP010000153.1 GCA_937893785.1 uncultured Verrucomicrobiales bacterium | reverse complement strand
ATGGTATTGCGGTCGGCGGGGCCGTGCTTTGCACCGGTTAGCCAGGTCTGGGTTGCCTTATGCGCAATCCCAAAGGAATTAGGATGATACAGTCCGCTTATCGGCGTGATATTGGCCCGGTGATTTTCAAGTGGGGAAAGGATCCGGGACAACTTGTATCCGACACCTGCCTCGTTGATCTCGTAGTCATTTGTATTTACCCCGTTGGGGAGGTAGATGAAAATGCTTCGTCTCGGTTTTGACGCCTTGTTGGCGGCCCGGAGGGGTTGCATGCAGTCCAGCAACGGCAGTGCCATGGATACGCCGAGCCCTTTCAAGGCATGGCGACGGTTGATTTGCCAGTTTTGGGAAAGAAAATTTGCCATGGTGCCTTGTCTTCAATCAGCTTAAGTAGTTGATTATGTGCGTTTAAATTAAATGATACATCCTACGTGATTCGCATAGCAAACGAATAATATATCATGGCACTTACAACGTTCTTTTCATGTTCGATAAGCTTGTAATTGTCCTGTGCTGTTTCTAGATTGTTTACCAAATGAAAAATTTCGTATTGTTGATTTTCCTGATGACTGCCGGTGTGAGCGTTGCGCAGCAAAAGTCCGCCGGGTTTGAGGTTGCCGGGCGCAATTTCAAGGTGCCTGCAGAGTGGAAGGCTGAGCAACCCAGTTCGCGGATGCGCAAGGCACAGTATAAGGTGGGGGAGGCAGAACTTGTGGTGTTTTTTTTCGGTAAGGGCGTGGGAGGAAGTGTTGAGGCTAATATCGGGCGCTGGCTTGGTCAGTTCAAGGAGCCCAAGGAGAAGTTGGGAACCAAACAGAAGGAGCAAAAGCTTCCCTCTGCCAAGATCACGACGGTTACAGCTGCCGGAACCTTCATGAGCGGTTCGCCATTTGGGGCGAAAGTGCCCAAGCCTGGTTATGCGATGCGTGCGGCAATCATTGAGTTTGATGGAGGTCCCGTGTTTATAAAGATGACCGGGCCAAGGGATGCGGTGGGGCAAACCGCTGATGCCTTTGATAAGCTTGTCCGTTCTCCCTTCGAGTAAGTTTGCGGCCAAGGGAAGCTTTCACATGCTTTCCGCTTACCCAGTTCAGGGTGACGCATTTAGTGAGACGCGTATTCGGAGGAATCTGGTAGCGGTGGTAAGCGCCGTCGAATACCTGATCGTAGCTAGCTCGAGTTCCGGTTCCAGTGGTTGGGTGGAAAGCTCGATGAACTGGCCGGGGTCGCTGTTCCAATTACGTAGGTTGGAGGAAGATTCCACTAAGTAGGTCAGCCCGGAATCCGCTGTTCGCCGGGTGAATGTAATGTCGAGATGTTGTCTGGAATCTTCAGTGACAAGCCTAGTGGATGTTAAATCCTGATGATCAGCTCTTAGGGGATTGAGCCCGAAGGCGAATTCTATGAATACAGGAATTCCATCCCGGTCAGGATCAGCGGTGTCGCCACTAATGAGCGGGTCAGATAATTGTATGGGGCTGAAACTGGCACGTTTCCATTTGGCATAGTTTGTTTCTTCAGGATCAGGAGCGAACCGATAATTGGCGACCCCGCAAAATTCCGGGTGATCGCCATCTGTCCAGAAGGCCACCCTGACCGAGTCCCTGATGAAGACATTAAGGGCAGGAGATCCGTCGATAATGTATTTGGCATCCCGGTCAATAGCGTATTCCTGGAAGCGTGCATTGGTGTTGAAGGGTGCTATCGTTGCTACACCATTGGTGAAAATTCCATTGGTATTGAAAATTCCGGATGCCTGGCTGAAAGGGAAATCGTTCTGCCATCCGACATCGGCCCCGATCAGACCGAGCCCGTAGATATCGAAGCCCGTGCCGGTATCGAGGTCTGTATCGAGGGATAGGAACGTGCTGGGGGAGCCATTGAAGGTGTTTGCTCCGGTGAGGGAATCGTATTCAACAAGCAGGTAAAGGTGATCTGTGTCGTTTGCCAGACGAACCGAGACGATGTCCTGGGTGCCATCGCCTGTCGGGTCATTCAGAGATACGGGAATGGAATTCCATTCGCTTTTGTCGCCGTCGACATTCACTTTTAGGTAGTTAGAAACGGCACTTTTCGGCGTCGCGGCAAGGGT
>CALCSP010000152.1 GCA_937893785.1 uncultured Verrucomicrobiales bacterium | reverse complement strand
GTTCGGGGATTAAGGCGGTGCTCTACATCAAGGATGATGTTTACATCACTCCGGAATTGGTTTCCGAATTGGTGACCGATGGCTTGATATCCTTTATCAAATATGCCGTTGTGCGGGAGGATCCCTCTCAGGATGATTACCTGCGAAACTTACTCGAGTGTGTCGATTCACGTATGGTGGTCAGCGGCATTGGCGAGCAGCCAGCTATTGTTCATATGCGTGACTTTGATCTGGTCAGTTTTACGTCGGGGTGCGTTTGTCTTGCTCCCGCCGAGTCGATGAGAATGCTGGCTGCGATTCAGTCGCAAGACTTTATGCAGGCTGAATCAATCAGGAGCATATTTTCTGGTCTTGAGGACCTACGTAATACCCATGGCCCGATTCCAGTGCTCCACCATGCAGTGGCTCTTGCTGATGTCGCTGAAACGGGACCTCACTTGCCGTTAATGGCCGAGCTCGAAGGCTATTTAATGGGAACAATAGAAGCAGAAGCGACAGCGTTGCTTCATGGAGGTAGATCATAAAGTCGTGAATGCTGTTACCGAAGGTATTTAAAGCTGCCTGCCGGTGCAATCCGGCCAAGTGTTTCTCCCTTGATCCGACGATCTGCTGTTCCCGGTTCCATAGGCAGGCTGTCTACGTGGCCATCTGCAAAGAGAAAGTTTGCACGGCCATGGTGGCGAAAGTGAATGGTGTGATCGCGTTCATTGATAATGTAAAACTCTTCCAGCATCGGGTTATCTGGGCTGGCAGGTGACTGGAAAGTGTTTACTTGGGCGCAGTCGCCAAAGACGACCACCGATGCCGGATGAGTAATACTTGACCGGTAGACGCAGTTTTTTCCTGATGGGCCACCACCGAGAATCCAGTTGTAGCCATACCCCCAGCTTGCGCCATCGAACTTGGGTTTCCAGTCCTTTGAACCGTAATTGAAACATGGGCATTGTTCGATCAGCCCAATGGATTGAATGTATGGATAGAGAGGCCCTGCTGATGCATCAAGTTGGCGTTCTCCCTCTTGGCTGATATTTCCTGTCTCAAGGCCAAAATACCAAAGTCTTCCCTTGCTGGTATTTTCAACGAAGGGAAAATAACGGTTATTGTGATCATTGAGGTAGAGTTGTGTTGCAAGGCCCAGTTGTGAGAGTCCAGCCACGCACCGTGCATTGTAGGCTGACTGTTTGATGGAAGAAAACACGGCCGATGATACCACGGCGAGCACGGCGATGATTGCCAGCGTGACAAGGAGCTCCAGAAGCGTAAATGCTTTTTTCACGGGTGATTGACTTTGAGTCTGAGAAAGGGCGCATCGGTTTGTGCTTTGCGGACTTCATGACCCGGTGCGCTGGAAATCACCGAGTGGGGAATTTTTTTCCATGTTTTAAGATCCTGTGAGGATTCTGCAAAGGTTTGGATTTCTGTGTTGGTTATATTGCTCAGGTAAGTCATGCTGAGCAGCCCATCTTCAAATACCGGCGAGGGTACGCCATTGGGTAATGCCATTTTGATAGGATCTGTTTCCTGAGATTGAACAATAATGGAATGAATGTTTAGGAGAGCATTACCTGGCTGGTTGTGTTCCCAGGCCAATAGAGCGAATGCATCAAGGGAGAATGGGTAGGATTCTTCCAAGGTTAACTGTATGGTGCCCGGATCCCTGTCCATGTTGGCACCAAAGACATTAATTGGCAGATCGCCATTTTCATCTGCAAGGCGCAGAGTGATCGTGCGCGATGCGGCATCATAGCTGATTGATGTCGTTAATTGGGTATTCACGGGCAATGTCCCTATTTCTCCAAAATCGTTGATTAGGCTGGCGTTTCCACTTGGAAACTTTAGTGAACCGGAAGTGAGTGCATTGCCGCTGCCATTATCTCGGGTAATAAAGGTTGGCGTGTATGTGGGATAGGAGGCTCCCGGAAAATAATCAACGGTAAGGCATTCCCAAGAGTTTCCTGGGGCCTGTGTTCGCCTGTTCCCTGTATTGGCCATATTGATGAAGCCAAAGGAAATTTGACAAAAATTGAAGTCGTCGAAATGAATTGAATCGATGGAGAATTCAACTGTTGCCGTAAAATTACTTGTTTCGCGTAATGGTTTCTTCAGTGGCCAATACATCCTTGCGTGCGGCTTGAGTAGGTCATATTCGGCCTGAAGGGATTGCTTAGATGCGTTGTAGAAGAATCGGGATTGATCCCCGGTGGTTAATGCGCGTGATATCGATGGGTCTGATTCAAAATTTTCAACAAGAAGTGTATCAGCCCAGCCGCTGACATTGAAGGTCAATAACAATGTGAGTGGAAGCTTCAACGTCTGCGCCTGGCCAGTAGACCCGTTAATGAGAAAAGAATAGCCATCACAGAAGGTTCTGGAATGACGAGGCCTCCAGTGGCAGAGGAAGCGACAGAAATAGCATCCAGTTCGAAATTTAGCAGTGTGGCATCATTGCCATCACTGTCTAGTGAAAGACGGATCCAACCAACTTGAGAGAGCCCTGAAGCATCCAGGTCAATCCATGTGCCACCAGCGGAATTTCCCAGCAGTCCCTGTATACTGTTCCAGTCTTTGCCTGCGTAGTCGGCGAGAACATTGTCATGGGGAAGTCCAAAATTAGCGGGAATGAGGCCGGTAGTATCACTCTGATAGGGTGATGTGGCATTTGTGAAAGCACTGGAGGGCTGATCAAAGCGGATCATTCCGAGGTTTACCCAGTTTGCTCCATCGGCACTGACTTCCATCTTGGCACTGTCAATGCCGAAGGTTGCTCCTGATAACTCGAGATCGTTGCCTGCAATCCCCGCCGGCCAAGATGCGTCACTGATTCCGGTATTGGTAAAGATTCCTATCTCGGGGGTTCCCGCTGTGGTTACTGCAAAGCGGGCAAGTTGAAGGGTGATTGAACCGCCTTCGCCGAGCTGCACAATCTGGTCGTCCTCATAATGAGGATTGAAGGGGCTAAGAATACTGGCAAATTGAGTGTCTTCGCCAGCTATAGCACCCGGTTGCCCCAGAGCGGCCTCGGGGTTAAGTGCATTGGAAGAGATCCCAGGATTGTAGGAGACAACCGCATTGGCAAAAGTGGCGGCGATGGAATGATTGAGTGGTGCCAAGACAACCAAAGCGAACATGAATAGCCCGGCTGTCCTCAGGGTATAGAGGTACATTACGTATAATTCTTTTATGCGAAGAAAATTTCTTTCGTATCCATTCCGAGCAAGTATTCGGACTCCTGGCTTTATGTCTCCTTCCCGCCTTCACCCTGCCAAGAGGCAGGATTGGCATACAGGGAATTTGTATCCAGATACCGCAGCGCAAACTGTCCCGGATTCTAACCGGGTTCCATGAACCGGAATGGTATAACTACTTTTGCGAACTTTTAACCCGTAAAGATGACCGGGCAAGAGGAATTTGGCATTGAATTTTTTACCTGCATTGCAGAAATGTAAGCACCATTCTCAATTCATCATTTATTATTAACTTGGAGATAATCTGCAAGCGCCTCTTTCATGCGGTGAAACATATAATAGATGGTTTTACTGCGTTTCGTAATAAGTGGAGTGCCAACAATCTTCTCGATGAAATCCGGAGGTAGTTGAAGAATTTCATCAAGTTCACAGTCGTCTAGTCCATAACAAAGGATGCTTGTCATTGCTCGGGTCAGTGTTTGTACGTTGGGACCCAACGTGACCCTGAATTGTGCCCTTTTTTTCTTAATGCGAAGGTGTATACCAACAGTGTCGATGCACTGTTCGTCTTTGCGGACATCCTCGATGTCAAAGGTCTCATTTTCAGTAGGTTGCCATTTATCAGCGCCGAGGGCGTAATTTACAAGGTTTTCACGCCGCTCTTCTTCACAGAGAGACTCAAAAACGGAGATAATTTCCTGAAGTTTTTCGGGGCAACGCATCTTCGGTGTTTTCTGACAGGTTGTAGTTTTCGAGTTTTTTTAATGAGCGTCGATATGAATCATCAGACTTGAGAGGAAAATGAAAATCCTAACATAACGGTGCCTGTAATTTCGACAACTAATCGAAATGCGTGTTAGGATGGGATCATGCCTTCCGATCCTCGGTTGCCAGAACATCTCAGCTTGCGAATGAAGCGTCTAGGTTTGCAGGAGCGTGACTTGGTGGAGCGCTTTATAAGGGGGTCTGGACCAGGTGGTCAGAAGATCAACAAGACTTCTTCCTGTGTCCAGTTACGGCATTTGCCCACTGGTATTGAAATCAAGTGTCAGCATAGTCGATCACTTTTAGCAAACCGCGTGAAAGCGAGAGATCTGATTTGTGACCTTGTCGAGCAGCGAGAACTTAAGCGCAAGGCGAGGCGGCGTTTTGAGGCTGAAAAACGTCGCCGCCAAAAACGTCAACCTTCGAAAGGGAAAAAGAAGATCAATGTTGCCAACAAACGGCGCCACGGAATAAAAAAGCGATTGCGTGCACGTCCCGGGATGGATGAATAGCTTGATCAAGTGTGATACACTGGAGCTGTTTATTTGGTGACCATCCGCACAAATTCCTTCCTGGCTTTTCTGGAGGCTAGGGCATAGAGATTATCTCCTGCGGAAATGACATCCTTACTGGAAGGGACTTTAGAGCCCTTGTCATTGATTCTGGCTACAAGTTGACAATTCTCGATTTTAAGATCACTGACTGTTGCTCCATCAGCCTTGGAGTTTTCACGAACAGTGACCTCGATGAGTTCGCCTCCCGGAAGGTGTTTAATGAGGTGAAATTTGTCGGAGGTGATAAAGCGCATCAGTTCTTGTTGGACGATCTTTCGGGGGCTAACAGGGTCGATCCCGAGAGTTTCTGCAGCCTGATTCAATGCCTCGGCATAATCGGTGCGATGAATGAGCGTAAGTCGTTTCTTTGCCTTGAGTTTTTTTGCATGCAGGCAGCTTACAAGGTTATCAACATCATTGCGCGTGGTGGCAATAAAAAAGTCGACTTCGACCTCTCCGATTTGCTCTTCTTGCAAATCTTTCAGCAGAGTTGCATCTGAGTTAATGACATCGATGCCATCATCAAGTTCGTCTGCGATTTTCTTTGCATGTTCCTCGTCACGCTCGAAAACCCTTACCTTGTAGTTCCATGCCTCCATTTTCTTTGCAAGCGCGAATCCGTAGCTGCCTCCACCCACGATTACCACTCTTGGGTTCCAGTCCTTGATGCTGCCTCCATGAAGGAGTTCAGCAGTTTCGGCAAGTTGTTGCGCATTTCCGCAAATCATCACGCTGTCACCTACGCCCAAGCAATCATCGGCACCGGCAATGAATGCTTCACTTTCTTTGTCTGGTAGAATAGAGAGAACACGGATTCTTTCGGGCAGAGATATTTCACGAAGTGACTTACCTATAACGCTACTTTCTCCAGTGACCGTGACCTGCTGCACCTCAATGTTCCCAAGTCCAATTTCCTCGACCTCGGTCGGCACAGGGTTGTGAATTTTCTTGGATAATTCAGCGGCACAAAGTTGTTCCGAACTAAATAGGTGGTCGACACCAAAAAGGCTGTCCATCCTGAGCGGAAATTCATTGCGTCGCAATTCCTCGGAGACGCGGCAGATGGTTTTTTTGGCACCGCCTTCTCTGGCAACTCTGCAAGCTGTGAGGTTCGTGTTGTCATCACTGGTCAAGGCAAAGAACAGGTCGCATTGACTGACGTCGGCTTCATCAATGAGCAGGTTAGGATGAGTGCCGTTGCCGGCTATGACGGTGTTGAGTTCGTCATTATTCTCGATTTCCTTGGCAAGTTTGTCGTTTGCCTCAATGACAGTGATGTCATGAGATCCTTTTGCCAATTTTAAGGCAAAGTGTCGCCCGATTTCACCGGCTCCAACTATAATAATACGCATGGTGAATGTTTTTTGAAGAGGGGTTCAGTATTGATTGTCCTGCCTTTCTGGCCGGATGTCGAATTTATCAGAGAGATAACGGGCAAGTTCATCCATAGGCAGTCCAACTACATTTGTGTAGGAGCCATCAATAGTGGAGATGATTTTTTCACCATGCTCCTGAGCCGCATAGCTTCCTGCCTTGTCCAGCGGATCGATGAGTTGCAGGTAGTCACTTATTTCGTCTTCATTGAGTGCCTTGAACGTCACGTCTGTAATCACATGAAAAACATGCTCTGCTGCCGTGCTGTTGTGCAGCAGGGCGACGCCGGTGTATACCTGATGTGTTTTTCCAACCATGCGAGTCAGCATGCATTTGGCTTCTTCGATACTGTTGGGCTTTCCTAGTGGCTCCGATCCAAGATAGACTAGGGTATCGGCACCAATCACTACTGCCTCTTTGTGAGTTGCGCTGATGGTCTGGGCCTTCAGCAGGGCGTTGCCCTCAGTAAGTTGTCGAGCTGGTAGAGAAGGGTCACTGGATTCTTCAACGTCAGCAACCTCGACACTAAAGTGGTAACCGGCTTTACTCATGAGTTCGAGTCGGCGCGGAGAACCTGATGCGAGTACCAATTTTTTGGGCATTAAGGACTGGTTACCCGGCTTGAGCATGATGCAATACATATCAACATATCTTGATTTGTTGATATATTATGTTGAACGCCGGATTTAAACGGGTATTTTCGCTAGAATGTCCAAGGAAAGCTGTGAAGCCGAACTGAGAAAACTTCTGAAGGAGCGCATTGTGATCCTTGATGGAGCAATGGGCACGACCATTCGTGGATATGGCCTCGATGAGCAGGGTGCACGTGGAGAGCGGTTTGGTTCCAACAAGAAGGATCTGCTTAATAACGGGGATATATTATCGCTTACGCAGTCCGGCGTCATTGGCGACATTCATAAGCGTTTTTTTGAGGCTGGGGCTGATATTGCAACCACCAATACATTTTCTGCGACCACCATTGCTCAGAGTGAGTTTTTTGTTGAGGACCCTCGCGAAAAAGGTGTCGGGCGTAAGGATCCTGATTTTTTCACAGAGGCGTGCCTTGACTTTCTGGACGCTGACAATCAGGGCCAG
>CALCSP010000151.1 GCA_937893785.1 uncultured Verrucomicrobiales bacterium | reverse complement strand
TTGCATTGTCTTTTGAGGTGCGAACCACCCCCCACCATTTGCTCGGGCTTGGCCCGACCTTGTAAAAGAGCATCAGAGGACCTGATTCCGGAAAAAAAAGCACCGGGTTCCAACAGGGATATTGCCGGTCTTCATCCACGGATCCGTCAGCTACTTGCAAGGGGCGAGACCATTTTCCTTTCTTATGCCTCGAGATCCAGATGCCTACGTCTCGGTGGCCCTCGCGTGTGCCACCGAACCAGGCAGCAACGAGGCCGTCAGGAGTCTCTACGAGGGTCGAGGCATGGCATTGTGGGGTGGGTCTTTCTTCCAGGGAGTAGATCAGGTTGCTTTCTAGGCAGGCTCCCTGTCCTGCACGCACAGGGGCAGGCAGTAGCTGATCCTTTGCCGGTGAGGTAATTACTGAGACTAAAAAAAGGAAAAGCATCAGCCGGCACATTTAAACGGGGAGGAAAAACGGGAAAAGCAAACCGGCTTCTTTGCCTGGATATATTGACGGGACGGTTTGTCGCGATGGAGTTAAGCCTATTTACCCCAGATCTTAATGTCATCAAAGTCATTCATGTCATCAAAGGAACCGATGCCGATGCGTCCCTTGCCGAAGGTCTTGTCAACAACGCTCATGTGAGGCTTGGTCATGTCATCAAAGAAGATCTCAATCTTGCCGCTCTTTGTGTCGCGCACCACCTTGACCTGATGCCAAGTGCCGTTTTTCCAGGGCGTCTTATTCGTGTTCTTTGTTAGTGGAGCCCGCGGGGCATTCTTTACAATCATCACTTGGCCGCTTCTGGGGTCGGGACTAGCCCCGCAGTGAATGTAGTAAAAATTCTGTGGGTCCTGCCAGTTGAAGAAGATGCAGCAGTCACGATGGCCGCCCGTGTCCTTAGTGCTCATTACGCGGAAGGTGAGCACGAAGTCGGTGACCTCAAGATCCTTGACCAGAGCGATGTGGTGCGGGCTACGAACCTTTGGTCTGTAGTTGCTGCTGCGCCGATTAATGCCGAAGACCTTGTTGCCTTCGACCTCACGATGGGTCCAGCTTTTCTCATCGGTAGCCTCCCAGCGCTCACGGCCTTTCTCAAAGTCTTCACTGAAAACAAGGGGCAGGTCGGTCTTGGGCTCTGCTGCGTGAAGGGAATTTTCCAAGGTGGCCAAGAAAGCCAGAGAAAGGATGGTGAAGAGTTGATTTTTCATCAGTTCGAGTAATGCGGCGGATTACGGGTCGGTTTTTTGGCGATATGGTTCTTTCCCACTGGATTTGATGCAGGGGTCTGATTTTGATTATTTCACAAGAAGGCAGGTCAATACAATAGTGTTTTTGACCTGTTTATTCCTATTGAAGATGGACTTCAGGCTCGCCAGTATGGGATAATGCGTTTATTGAAAGGATTCATTGTCATGACAAAAACCATTCTCAATCTTCTCTTTATATCATCCATGGCTGGAGTGTTTCCCGCTCTCCTGCAGGCTAAGGATCATGCCGGAAGCCGGCCGAACATTGTCTTCATGATGGCTGATGACATGGGCTGGAACCAGCCCGGGTTCAACGGCGGTAAGAAGGCGCTTAGCCCAAACATTGACAAGCTTGCCGCCGAGAGCCTCAGCCTCACACAATATTACACGCACTCGGTATGTGCCCCGACCCGTGCCGCTTTCCTTACTGGCCGCTACGCGTTCCGTACTTGGTCCGACTGGCGCAGCGAGGATTTCGGAAAACCGAGCTACCTCAAGGCGCTCGGTCTGACGCTGGCTCACAATGACCGCGGGGAGCCGACGCGGCGCATTCACGCCCTCGATACCGATGAGCGAACCGTTGCTGAAGCGCTTAAGGAAGCCGGCTACCGCACCGCTTTGGTCGGCAAGTGGCATCTCGGTGAGTGGCTTCCCGAGCACCTTCCGATGGGGCAGGGCTTCGATTACCAATATGGTCATTACGCTTGGGGAATCGATTACTACACCAAGACGATTGTGCATAATGCCCCGGCGCGCTTTGCCGTTTACGACTGGCATCGCAATCAGAAGCCCTTGAAGGAGGAAGGTTATGCGACCGACCTTTTCGCTGCCGAGGCCGAGCGCTACATCGCTGCCCGCGCTAAGGAAAAGGACAATAAGCCCTTCTTCCTGTATGTGCCATTCAACGCGGTCCATGGACCACTCAATCCGCCTCCGGGCTACGAGGGTGACCCGAAAGATGCGCTCGCCATCCGCGACGCGATGCTGAAAAACCTCGATGCTGCCGTCGGAAAAATTGTCGGTGCTGTCGATGAGCACGGTTTCAAGGAAAATACCCTTGTCGTTTTTACCAACGACAACGGACCCGTGCTCGAGGAGATGAGCAAGCCTTACCGGGGCACTAAGAATACCACCTTTGAGGGAGGTGTGCGTGTGCCCTGCCTGTTGCGCTGGCCGGGACACACCAAGCCGGGGTCGGCCAATGACGGCATGATGTTCATTGCCGACTGGTATTCGACTTTCATTTCACTGGCCGGAGGTAGCCACAAGCAGGATCGTGCCGTGGACGCCATTGACATGAACGGTATGCTCTTTGAGGGCAAAAAAAGCCCGCGGAAGGAGATTGTCTTTGAGGTGGAGGGAAGTGTGCGCCTGCCGACCATCCGCAAGGGCAACTACAAGCTGATGGGCAAGA
>CALCSP010000150.1 GCA_937893785.1 uncultured Verrucomicrobiales bacterium | reverse complement strand
CTTATGGGAACCACCGAGATTCAGGTGTTGGATAATTTCAACAACCCGACATACCCGGACGGATTTGCAGGATCGGTATATGGAGTGATGCCGCCGGCAGCCAATCCCCTGCATGCGCCAGGTAAGTGGCAGAGTTATGATATTATTTTCCGCAGGCCCATAGTGAAGGATGGAGTGGTCCTTGATGAGGGCTCCTTTACTGTTTTGATCAACGGCGTGGTGGTTCAGGATTCGACTCCGTTGGAAGGTGGAGGTGGTCATAGGGGACGATCCAAGCCAAGGGCCTTCCCTGAGAAAGGACCATTGAAGATTCAAGACCATGGCAACCCGGTACGTTTTCGAAATATCTGGTATCGCCCTCTCCGAAAACGAGCTGTTGAGGGAGGCACAGATGGAAAGCTTTCTGTGGAGGCAACCATGGCAAAGCGTGCTGAGATTGCTGCGGATTTGCGTAAGGATGCGGCTAACAAAAAAGGAAAAGACAGATTGCTCCGCCTTCTGGAGTCCCTTTGCTATGAAGTGGATGATGAGGCCGTATCAGTGGCCGAGGAGGAAGGAGATGCCTTCATAGCCGAGGTCAAGGGCAAGCCTGAAGGCCGCAAGGGTGACGTGATCCAGGTCAACAATGCGGTTAAATATCTCGTCAAGCACGGGCGAATGCCTTCCGACCACGAGGCCATTGGCCAACTCAAAGCATTGATTAAGGAAAACGGCTGGGATAAGTAACTTATTACCAAAATCCCAGCCGCGCTCTGCTCTCTATTCCTTGAAGGGTTATTGCTATTTCTCGCCTTGCTTCGTGTTTGTGCTTACCGGGAGAATTGGTTGGTGGATGTAAGCGTAATCTGATTACGACCTGGAGGAGCAAAGGTGACATAGACGGAGTGGTTTCCGGCGGGTAGGGCAGCGGCGTCAAAGGATACGGTGAGCTGTGTCCTAGAGTCCCTGCTGACTAGTAAAGCGGGAATGCCAGGATTTCCGATGCGCAACTCCTGTATCACATTTTCCGGTGGCAGAGGAGGACCAGCGAACGTGGCGACGAAGTTATCTGGCCCACCGCCACCGACATTATTGTTATTGTCACCGGCACCTTCAAACTGGTTGTTGAAACCGGAGCTATCATAACTGGCGATTCCTGTTCGCTTTAGACGGTAAAAACCAGCAGGTGAACTATTAGCTTCAAGCTCATCAGAGGTGGTTTGGGTGATGGAATTTGCGTTAATCACAACACCGGCCGATGACCAGTTTTCCAGTTCGTTGCTTTTCTCGACTTGATAGCTTGCACCTTCCACAGTGTCCCAGGTTAAAGTTAAGACACCGTCTTTTCGGGAGACATCATTTGCAGTGTGTTGCTTGCTTGGCCCGCCGATATAGCTGCGGGTTGCGCCGGCTGGTATGTTGTTGGTATTACCTCCTGTGGGCGTACCGTAAAAATTACGACCAACATTATAGGGAAAGCGGGGTGTTCCGTCAGCTTCAATTGAAGTGAAATACGCCCACACACCTTCCGGGAATTCCGGGGTGACACAGAAGCGGCCGTTATACTCATCGAGGTCAAAATCGATTCCATGGACAAGTCCCAAATCTCCCATGTATGCATAATCCTCAAGGTAATGGCCCAAGATATAGGCAGTGCTGACATTGGGCCCGTAACTATTTGAGCCAAGAGACGTGTTGCGACCCTGAAGGCGATTAGCCCACTGCGGCAGAGTGGTTCTCCCTGTCACATTCAAGTTAGTGGAACTGTTGGTGCCGTCCCGCTTCTGATAACCGCTGATCATTCGTCGCACTGGTGAGTCAGGATCATCAGGATTACTATAAGCATACGGGCCATAAACGGGATGCCCGTCGGCGACCCAGCCTAGAATCGGAGAATGGGAGCCGTTGAAATTTTCGGTATAGACATTGGAGCTCGCATCGTAATCCACGCTGTCTCCTAGTAGATGACGAATGGCCGGAGCATTGGCGTGGTAGTGGTGCAGGTTCATTGCCTGGTGGGCATAGGCGGCATCAAAGGTCACACCTTCATTGATATAGGCATCACGGTTCCAAACTCCGTCTCCGCGTCCTCCACCCTGTGGGCTGCCATCACTGGCACTGCTGTTGATATATGAAAAGGTGTCGGTGGCATCAAAGAGAGCGACGCCATCCACGAAGTAGCCGATTGCACCAAACCCGGTGGTCGTATTGCCATTGAATGCGGTTGGGGTGCGGGGAATTCGGTAAGTGGTGGAAGTGTTGCTTGGAAAACTCGGAAAGTTCCGTGTTTTGGCTTCATTAAGATACCACGGTCCCATCGTGTGGAATCCAAGCCCGGTTGTCCTAATGTAAATCCAGTTGGCATCATGATGAATCTCATGAACACCGGCATAGGTTGGCGCATTTTGCGCTGTTTGGTTTCGGCTCCAGGTGGTCGAAGTGATCCCCGCTGCCTCGTTTTCCTTACTGGTGTAGATGCGGGCATATTTACCACTTTTTTCGGTATACCAGGAAGTTAATTGGGGCTCAGCGAAAGCCTGATGGCACAGGGTTCCAAGAAGAAGTAAAAGGGTAAGGGATAACGTTAAAAAACGCGTAAACACACAAGGAAAGGGATTGGGAAATTGTAACGGCATCAGCTGAAATTCGAATAATGAAATGTCTTAAATGTGAGGACCAATAGGATTGCTGCCATGATTCTATAGTATACGAAGGATTACTCAAAGATTACCAGGCATTGTATTTTCACCCGTGCTTCATCAAGGCGACTGTTGAGTAGAACAACAAATCGTGAGTTTACAAGCTAGGCATCCCATTGCAGGGGTTAGGCGCAGAATTCCCTGATGAAAACTCCGCCTGATTCATCATCACCGTCGCCAGTATTGCTCTCCGGGCAAGAGCGCTACCATGACCTTGATGCCCTGCGCGCTTTTGCAATGTTGCTGGGCATCGTGCTGCATGGTGTGATGTCCTTTACCCCACTGCCGGGCATATGGCCTGCGCAGGATTCTATGCGGCACGATAATTATTTTTTGGTATTGTTATTCATCCATGGGTTTCGGATGCCGCTCTTTTTCATGGTAAGCGGTTTCTTTACCGTGATGATGTGGCGCCGCCGGGGACTTGCCGCTCTCACCAAGCACCGTACCAAGCGCATTCTGATTCCGCTTGTGGCTGGCGTTATTATTCTGGTGCCGATCCTAAACAACATTCCACGGCTCGCTGAATATAATGCAAAAAACTCGATCTGGGCGGCAGCCAAGCTCGGCGACACTGAGGCTATTGCGGCCGCCATTGAGCGCGGCGACCCGGTCAATGGCCGTGATGAAATGCAGGCAACAGCCCTACACTGGGCCGCTGCCTATAATCATTCAGAGGCCATCGAAGCTCTACTCAATGGGGGCGCGAAAATCAATGCCGGTGACGGCAAGGATTCCACACCCTTGCAATGGGCGGTGATGATGGGTGGGACTGATGCCGTGCGCATTCTCATGCAGAAGAAGGCCTCTGCGCGCCGCACCAATATCGACGGAACCTCTGCAATAGAAATGGCCTTTATGGACCGAGGCACCACACAGTTCGTGGCGGGAATACTGGGGATGGAGGTGGATATCGATACAGTGATGGCGGCGCGTCCCGGAATCAGGCAACTGTTGCAGGGGAAAAATCTCCAAGCTCGGGATTCCTCTCCTCAACTCGGGCCCGCACCACGTGACCGTACGGATAGTGGTGATTCCCGTGCCGGCAGCGGCGATTTCCTGACGGATCATTACACAATCGATTTCTTTTCTCACCGGGTCTTCATCTTTCATCACCTGTGGTTTCTCTATGATTTGATTCTTTTGGTGGCCGGATTTGTGCTGGTTGTGGGGTTGGCCAAATTGGTTCGGCTGCCAAAGCTTTGGAGCCTATTTCCCGTTTTTGTCAAAGCTGCATTCCGCGCGCCCTTTTGTTGGTTTTGGATCATTCCCTTAAGTATCTGGACACACAGGGATATGCTGGAATTCGGACCAGCGACGGCGGTGGGTCTGGAAATCGACGCACGAATTCTTACTCACTATGCAGTTTTTT
>CALCSP010000149.1 GCA_937893785.1 uncultured Verrucomicrobiales bacterium | reverse complement strand
CCTGCCAAAAACCGCAAAAGGCGCCGATACAAGCTACTTAAGGCCCGGAGCACTAATATTGAGAACGCTCAAAATGGTGTCAGCCAACCACGAGATTCTTTTTTGCAGAAGTCTAGCCGCATCATTGGCGAAGCCGCAGGATTATTGCAGCCGCCGCCTACTTCGCCTAAACCGATCTATATCCCTTTTCCCGGCTACCAAACACAAGTCATTCGTAAGAGGGCTAAATTGCCATCCAGAAGGTCCCTTCCCATCCCATCAAAGAGCCAAAGTGCATGAACTGGGAAAACCCAGTCTGAATACAGCAGGCTTCCTTATTCCTGCCTGTCATCTGCGCTGGCAAAACGCGTTTGAATAGCAGCGGGCGCAACAACACCCAGTGTCTCTTGTTCCCCTATATCTTGAATGATATCAATCCCATCAGGATTTTTTTCAGCATCCCCCCCAGGACGACTCAGCTCAGAATCAAGCCATCCTCTGAGTTCTTCTTTAAGCTCCATTTTTTCTGCTTCAAGGCGTACCGCGCGATCCTGAAGATTATCAAAACTCTTAATCAGCCCTTGATTTGCTTGCTCAACAGAAACAAATTTTTCCTCTAACTCAAACAACATTTCCATATATCGTTCGTTCTCCATCACCAACTTTTCATTCTCACTTGATGTGATAGCAAGTTGCTCGCTGGAACTACGGTACAAGTCTTCCAGTTGTTTGATTTTTCTATTCTGAGCCACAACCGATTCACCTAGTGCCACTCCCTTGGCGATGAGGTCACGCTTAATTTGTTCAAGCCTGCCAATCTCCTTATTGAGTTTCTGTTCATTGGCATACTTTTCCTCCAGTATCACATCAATGCTGCGCTGAAGGTCTTCGACAGCAAGATCTCGGTTTAACAGCCGCTTAGAAAGCGATATATTGGACTGCTGGGCAATTTGAAGCACGTCTTGGTAATCTCGGATCCTAGACAACAGCCTGAGATTGTCTGCCCTAAATTCTGCAAGTTTCCGTTGAAAAAAACTCCTCTCCTCCTCAAGCGTCGTGACACGGTTCCCAAGCTCTCTAACCTGACCACCAGTCAAACCAAGAGCAATTACCAGAAAAACCGCCAGCAAAGAAAAGAATATAACGCGTATAGAAAACATACTCAGCCTTTGCTTATTACTTTTGCTCAGTCCGTCATGCAGCGGGGTAGAATTACTTGTTCCTGACTTCATTTTGCTTAAAGCGAAACCCCAAAGCTGCTGAATTTTGGAGTTAATACGGTTTATTGTAACTAGTATAATGGTTTTCTTTAATAGTTAAGCAAGCCGAAATATTTTATGCCCTGAGGAAAGCTATTACCCTCAGTTTTTTAGTAAATTTTATAAGATTCGATTTTTTTTCTCACTCGCGCCGACTTCCTGCTAATATTCAGGGCAAATGTCTCAAGACACACTAGATAAATCCAATCATGCTCGGGTCGAACCCGCAACCCTAGAAGACCTCCCTCAACTCATCCAGATGGCCATGGATCTATTCGAAATGGAAGGAGATTTCGAACCCAGCCATGAAAAGCAAGAACGCGGTCTCAAACTCATTCTAGAGGAACCAAGTAGAGGACGTATCTTTGTCCTGCGTAATGACGATCTGATTGTTGGAATGGTAAACATCCTCTTCACAATTAGTACGGCGGAAGGCGGCATGGTTCTCATCTTGGAGGATTTTTTCATACACCCTTCACACCGTGGGCAAGGCTATGGTAGCCAGTTGCTAAACGCAGTCCGGGACTTTGCTCTGGCTAAAGACTTCAAGCGTATCACTTTGCTGACCGATAAAATCAGTGAAGAATCACAGCGCTTCTTCATGCAAAATGGCTTTGCATTCTCCAAGATGATACCAATGCGACTGCACCTGGATTGCCATTAGCCGGATGAGGCCCATGCCGCAAACGACTGCTCTATTAACTGTAAACATCCAGAAAAGCATGACAGGGGCAGAGAAAATTCAGATTACCGGGAAACCATGCATTCCATCACAATCTATACTTTACCTATAGAGAATAGGGTCTACATGTAAGACATGTTGCTTAGAAAAATACGTTCATTTTAAGGAAAAGTCGGAATTTGTCGCTGTTGCAACACCTTATATATTGATGATTAATATCTTACGATAAAGTTTAGTGGTTAGAAAGATGAGGCATAAAGAAGCCATTCAATATTTTTTTGATAACCGCTTCACTTGGTCTGATGAAACATCAGAAAATGGACTATCTTAAGTTTTTGAACGAATACCGATTTATTGTTTCGCGGAAAGATTAAGAAGAACCAAAGCGCTTACTGCAAATGCCAAAACAAAGTTGTGAGGAAATAAAGGATGAAAGTCGTGGACTACGAGGGCGAATTGTAGAGACCTTGCTTTCAGATGCCTCACATTTTGAAGAGGCAGAATATCAGTTGCTCAAATTCCACGGCAGTTACCAACAGGACAACCGAGACAGCCGATCCGAACGTCGCAAGCAAAAACTCGAAAAGGAGTGGATGTTCATGGTGCGAACCAAGATGCCTTCCGGTACACTGACGGCCGAGCAATACATCGCGCATGACGACATGGCTGAGAAGCTAGGAAATGCCACGATGCGCCTCACCACTCGTCAGGGCATCCAGTTGCACGGCATCCTAAAAGGAGGGCTTCGCGACACCGTTCGAGCTATCGCTGATTGTGGGCTCACCTCTTGGGGAGCTTGCGGTGATGTGGTTCGTAATACGATGGCCCCCGGAGCACCCATTAATGACCCAGCGCACGCAGCCACTAGACGCCTTGCAGATGAAATTAGTGAGCGATTCATGGCACGCACCACATCCTACAGCTCAATCTGGCTTGATGGTGAAAAACTCGACTTGGATCTTGATGCAGCAGCCCAGGAGGTCGAAGAACCCATTTACGGAAAACACTACCTGCCTCGAAAGTTCAAAATCGGCATTACAGTTCCGCCATCTAATGATGTTGACCTCTTTAGCCAAGATGTAGGTTTTATTGGTCACGTAGAAAATGGCGAGGTTGCAGGCTACTCGATCCATGTCGGTGGAGGATTCGGTATGAGCCACGGCAAGGTTGAAACCTATCCATGCCTTGCTCAGCCTCTATTTTATTGCGCCGCAGAACACGCGGCAGCTGCCTGTGAAGCCATTGTCACCGTGCAACGTGATCATGGTGACCGCACCGACCGCAAACATGCCCGAATGAAATACTTAGTGGCTGAGCGTGGCATTGAGTGGTTCCGCCAGAAAGTTGAGGAACGAATTGATTTTGAAACTGAGCCAGTGCGTAAGGTTAAACTCGATACCGTCGCCGACAATCTGGGATGGCATGAGCAGGGAGATGGAAAGCATTTTGTTGGAATATATGTAGCCCAAGGAAGGATCGTTGATAGTGATAGTGAAAAAATTCGTAGCGCTTTCCGAAAAATCGCCACTGAAATCGACTGCTCCATGCGCGTTACAGCAAATGCAAACATGTACGTTTATGACATTGCTGCAGAGGACAGAGATAAGGTTAACGCCATTCTTCTCGAACATGGGTTGGTGACAGGAGAAGAATTCTCTGCAACGCGACAGATGGGGCATGCCTGCGTTGCACTGCCAACCTGTGGACTTGCACTTAGTGAGAGTGAACGTGTGTTCAGCGGATTACTTGACTCAGTAGATGCCATCCTTCATGAACTGGGCCTGAGCAATGATCCCATCCTTATTCGCATGACCGGCTGCCCCAATGGCTGCGCTCGCCCATACAACGCGGACTTTGCCTTTGTGGGACGTGCCCCTGGGAAATATGCAATGTTTGTCGGCGGCTCAAGTGCTGGCGACAGGCTTGCTGCATTAGAAAAGAAAGTCGTACTTTTTGACGATATCCCCGGTGAAATTCGCTCCCATCTGGACAATTTCGTGCAACAACGTCAAAACGGCGAGACCTTCAGTGAATACTGGGGGCGCACACGACCAGGAGCCTCACGACCTACGCCGGAACAGTTTCACCTTGAGAAAACTGACCGCACCTCTCCCTGATCAATATAGCGACGCTTTAACCTCATCCCGATCACGGGAAAAATGGTGCGCGATACTGGATTTGAACCAGTGACCCCCACAATGTCAATGTGGTGCTCTACCCCTGAGCTAACCGCGCTTACCCGGTCAGGATTTTTACACTGTGCACGGACGATTCTCAACCCCTTTTCCACTATCATCTAAAAATGATGGTTTTGCCTTACCGCTTTAATATAAAAAAGCCCCGGCGATTTCTCGCCGGGGCTTCCGTGATCGGCTAGCGTTAATACAGGGAAGCTTAATTCACCTGTAAACGCTCAAGAGTAATTTATTTTCTCTTGGCAGCTTTACGCTTAGCAGGCTTCTTAGCGGCCTTCTT
>CALCSP010000148.1 GCA_937893785.1 uncultured Verrucomicrobiales bacterium | reverse complement strand
GTTTTTTCCAAACATGTTTGGTGGTAGCCGATGCTTACTTTGTTTGAACCGTTCAGGATGGACTGGTCCTGAATGATTCCCTCCTTGAGAGTGATCTGCGCTTGACCATTCCAGCTGATATCAGCCTGAGAGGGAAAATGGGTCTGGAAGGATTGGGCGGCGAGGCTGATGGCAACTGATATTCTTGAGGAAGTGTCCTTGGACGCGGTAATAGTTACCTGATCTTCGAGTATAGCGTTAATGCTTCGCAGATACTGGTCATTGGAGGCCCGCTTGCTTAAGTCTCTACCTGCACTGTCGAGTGCTTCAATGAGGTTCAGGTTCTTTTCTTCCTCGAGGTCCTTGAGGGCATCTGCATGTATATACTTCGCACTGGTGACATTGCTATATTGTAACTGCCCCGAGGGGGTGATCGTTAGGCTGGTGGTTGCAAATACCAATGGGTGTGATTCGTCGACAATGGCCGCATTCACCGGGAGGTCAATTTCAAGCGCTGATTGTAAAACCACCGCCTCATTGAGGGTGATTACATCTTCATGGAAGATGGTTGATTCACCGTGGTGTGATGACAGGTTTGTGTCGGGAAGAAAAATATGCCCCTGGGGAAGGTCAATAGAGATTGAGTCAGTAACAATGCCTTCGCTGTTCATGACCACGGGGCCAAAGGTATAGGTCATATTTTCGGCAACCTGAGTAACCGGTGTGCCTGGGGCATCAGGGTTATAAGCTTCCTCTGCTCCCAGAGTGACAACAGCAATCCCATTGTTCATCAGCGAAACAATCAAAGGAGCCTCATTGCCGAAGACATATTTGTTGCTGCCTGGAAGTATTCCTTGGCCGTTTGCGACCTTGATGAGGCTGGATACGAAATCATTCCCATCAGTATCGGTTCCGGTGGCGCCATATGATGGAGCCGATGCAAAGCGTTGAAATTTTGTGGTATTTGTTCCGAACAGGAGGATTCCGTTGAAATGCAGGAGTCCCTCCGGATCGAGTTGCTGGATGGTGTCTACCTTTAGGCCACCAAACGCATTTTCAACATGGCGAACCGTGCAGCGCAGGATGTGCTTGTTCGAAGAATTGATTTGCTGCAGAGGAATAAGGTCAGCTGTATTATTAATGGACTGGAAATTAGGAATCTTTTGCCTGATGCCTCCTGATGACACCGTTGAGAATTGCCATAGGGAAACGCGGGCGGATACCTGCCCGTTATTCTTCAGAGCGACTTCATTTCCAGTTGATTCTTCAATGAGATCGTAATCGATCATTACTTCGACTTGCTTTTGCGGGGCAATCGGTTCGTTCCAGTCATCATAACGTCCAACGGTGATATCCACAGATACCTCAAAGGAACCGGCATCTTGATCAGTTTGCAGGATATGTCTGCGATCCCAACTGAGTTCCTGGGCGGTAGCAATCACGTTCCAGTCCCTGTCTCCCGAAACGAGTTGGGTATAGTGATGAACCGGTGATTGTGCACTGGACAACTCACTGTCGGCAATATCAGACCATGTGGTTATGAAAATCGGCTTTCTTTGCAAGGAGGCGACTACCCTGTAGCTTTGGTTGTTGTCCAGAGTGGAAATCGGATCGGGATAAACTGCTATGTTTTGGTTAAATGTAGTGCTTCCAGGTCCAGGTGCTGCACCCGTAAGGCTCACTGGCACCGGTTCCGATACACCGGTAAAGGCGTCAATTTCCGGGTCCGCATTGGCGAGTTTTACCGGGACTCCATCTTCATCAAGCAGCTGATAGGCAATGCGATAATTGGATACAATAAAGGGGTCCGTTGTAAGTCTCGAAATATTTATATTAATATTCGTCTTAACTCCATTGCGAATGGTGTTGGGGTCTTCGTCATTCTCATGATGATCAATGATGAAGGCAGGAGATTCTATGACATTACTGCCAATGGACTCTGTGATTGCAGCGTATGTAGTCGAGGGAAGTAATACCGCAAGTGAGATTAATAATATTAGAAGTCGTTCTGGAAGGGGGAGGGGAGAGTTACTCATTATTATTGGTGAAGCATATTGGGGAGATAAACAAAAAATACCAGTAAATAGCGTTAACGCATCTGTGACGAAGGCAATTTATAGAATATGCAATATTTTGCATATTTTCCGGATTTATTTTGAGAGAAGAATCCAGAGATTAATGGTGAAGCATGGGCGGCAACGGCTAAGCTTTATTCCCTGCGCAGCCGGAAAAAATGCAGGCTTCCGTTTTTCGGATAGCTGCGATTAATCGTGCTTCCACTGCCGTTGATGCCGGTTTCGATGACCTGCCAGTTTACCAGATCAGGTGATCCTTCTATAATGTAGGACTGCCCGTTCAGCGCAGGGAAGGAAAGAGTCATTTGAGCAGGGGGGGTATTCGGTTGGTGAATGGCACTTAAATTGAGAGTAAAGGGTGGTGTGCTGTAACGATTAAGCGGTGATGTACCAAGCTGAACCTCATTTCCGTCCATCCATCCGTCACCGTCCGTGTCAGGGTTGAGTGGATCTGTTCCGGTATTGGCTGAGGAGACAAACAGACCGGTATTGGTTTCCGCGGAATCCGGCAACCCATCATTATCGCTGTCTCCATCAGTTGGGGGAATGTTCAAACTGAATAGGTTGAGTGGATCGCAGAAGGCGACGACCCCTGAGTCTAGCTGGGCGGAAACAAAGCTACTATCACCTCCGTTGGTTGCTGATCCCCAAGTGATGACGGATCCATCATCCTTGAGGGCCGCAAAGGCATGGTCAGTGGCAAAGATGGCAGTTACTCCGGAGGAGAGTGATTCTTCAAGGTGGCTGCTTTCACCTCCATACTGAGGATCACCCCAGGTGGTGACGGTTCCATTGTCTTTGAGGGCTGCAAAGGCACGCCGAGTCGAGAAAATCCCAGTAACACCTCCGGAAAGGCTTTCAGAAACACTGCTGCTGTTGCCTCCGTGGCTGGCTCGGCCCCATGTGACTACGGAGCCGTCCGACTTCAGGGCAGCAAAGGCCTGATGGGTTGAGAAAACTCGGGTAACGCCTGCACTGAGTTGCCCAGCCACAATACTGCTGTCTCCCCCATTTGATTTTGATCCCCATGTGATAACGGAACCGTCTTCCTTAAGGGCAGCAAAGGCGGTTCTGTTGGCGAAGATCTTTACCACTCCATCGAGTAGCTCATTGGCAACGCTACTGTTATCGCCCCCGTAGGAGATTGATCCCCATGAGCCCACAGAGCCGTTTTTTCTCAATGAGGAAAATGCTGCTCCTGTGGAGACAATGTCGATGATTCCGTAACCAAGCTGGCTGGAAACATCACGCAGGGTTCCATTACCACCTTCTTCCTCGGCTCCCCAGACCACGACGCTGCCGTTTTCTCTGAGTGCTGCAAAAGCATTTGCTGTTGCAAAGACACGCGTCACCCCGGCACTGAGTCTGTCATTGACACTGCTGCTGTCGCCACCGCTTTCACTACGCCCCCAGCTCACCACTGATCCGTTTTCCTTGAGTGCGGCAAAGCAGTTCTCATTGGAGAAGACTTCACGCACCCCAGTTGATAACTGTGAGGAAACCATGCTGCTGTCCCCTCCTGAGGGAGTAGATCCCCAGGTGATAACGGAGTTGTTCTCCTTGAGTGCGGCGAAAGCATAGCGGTTGGAAAAAATCCTTTGGACACCGGAGCTCAGATCATTGCGGACGTCGCTACTGTTTCCCCCAGAAGCTCCTGCTCCCCAGGTCACCACAGAGCCGTCCTGCCTGAGTGCTGAAAAAGCACTGGCCGTTGAGAAGATTCCAGTCACTGCTGATTGGATTTGCTCGGATACACTGCTGCTGTCTCCTCCGGCAGCGGTTGAGCCCCAGGTAATCACGGCACCATTACGTTTCAGAGCGGCAAAGGCCATTTCATTAGCGTATTCACCAGTCGACTTGCCAGAGTAACCCCGGCTAATGGCAACAGGGTCGAGTTGTTCGGATCCAATAATAGAAGTGGCTCGATCATGACCTGGGCAGATGCGGTAACCAGGGGCAGGGCGTAGTATTGCGATGATTGTTTCTTTGGGATCAACCACGTTGTCGGCCAGTGTGGGAAGGGATAATGAGGCGGTGTCACTTTCCTCGGGGAAGGTAATAGTAAGGATATTGTTTGCATCTGGCAGGGTGGGGGAAGTGTAATCAATTGAATTTATTGCTGTGCCCTGTAACAGGAAATTCACGGAAAGTTCACCGTCTTCAATGCTGTCTCTGGAAAACTCAAAGACGGTAGGACGTGCGTCTTTCTCGCTGCCTTGATGAGTCGTTCTGACTGAAATGGAGGTTAACGGTGACAGGATAAGTGAATCAGTAGTGGAAGTGTTTGAAAGTGTGATGATGCCCGATTGAAGGAGACTCGTTACCTCATTACTCGTTCCACCGTAACCCGAGCGCCCCCAGGTCACCACGGAGCCATTTTCCTTGAGTGCCGCAAAGGCATAGCGGTTGGAAAAAATGCGGATGATTCCGGACGAAATCTCTCCTGTGACCGTAGAGCTGTTACCTCCATCTGAATTTGAGCCCCAAGTGACGACGGAGCCATCATCCTTGAGGGCTGCGAAGGCTGTCCTTGTATTGTATACATGGATCACATTGGAGCTGAGCTTTTCTGACACAAGGTTGCTGTTGCCTCCGGAGGAATTTGAGCCCCAGGTAATCACTTCTCCGTTGTCTTTCAGTGCAGCGAAGGCGCTTATGGTGGCAAAGATGTTTATCACACCGGAGTCAATTTTGTCTGCCACCGAGGAACTATTACCACCGTTGGTGACTGCACCCCAAGTGACGATAGAGCCATTTTGTGTCAGTGCAGCAAATGCGCTGCCGTTTGCAAAGATATGAGTAATTCCTGAGGCGACTTGCTCTACTATCGAAGAACTGTCGCCACCGCCGGTTTCGGATCCCCAAGTCACAACAGCTCCAGTTTCCTTAAGTGCAGCAAACGCGCTACTGGTGGCAAAAACGTGAGTAATGCCGGATGTGAGCTGTTCTGCAATCATGGAGCTATCGCCTCCGTTTGCTTCTGATCCCCATGTGACAACAGATCCATCATTCATGAGTGCTGCAAAGGCACTGTTGTTGGAAAAAACACGGGAAACTCCAGAGGAAATATGCTCGGCTACCGCGCTACTGTCGCCACCGTATGAGGGCCTTCCCCAAGTGACGACAGAACCATCTTCCTTCAGTGCAGCGAAGGCATACTTTGTGGATATGACATCAGTGACTCCAAAAGCAATGCGGTCTGATACGAGGCTGCTATCTGCAGCGTTATTGTTATCACCCCAAGTAATGAGGGAACCGTCTTTCCTGAGGGCAGCAAACGCATCGTAGTTGGAGTAAATTCTGACAACGCCGAGAGATAGCTGTTCTGCAACTTCAGTATTGTCGCCGCCGTTTGCTGCGGATCCCCAGCTGACCACGGAACCGTTGTTCTTCAGTGCGGCAAATGATGAGTAGGTGGATGCGATACTAGTTACTCCTGAAGCGAGTTGTCTGGAAACTGCACTGCTATTGCCTCCGTCAGTTTCAGAACCCCAGGTGATAACACCGCCATCTTGATTGAGCGCCGCGAAAGCGTTATAGTTTTCCCATTGGTTGTAGGACTTGCCGACGGCATAGCTGGCATCAGCGACGCTGGAGACAAGGCTTTCGGCACTGATGAATGCCGTCGTGCGTCCCATGCCGGGCGTGATGATATAACCCGGTCCCTTTTGAACAATGGCGAGAAGGGATTCTCCAGGGTCAAAAATGTCATCGCTGAGGGTGGGTATGATCACTGAGGTAGTGCTTTCACCGCTCGCAATTGTGATGCTGTGCGGGCCGGTGGATTCGGTCGGGGGAATGTAGTCTAGATCTGGAAGAGCGGTGCCGCGCAGCAGCAGATTAATCGATAGAGGAGATGTGGTGTCGCCTGATCGCGTTAGCTGAAAGATGGTGGGACTTCCCCCGACTTCATTGCCTTGCTGTATGGTCGAAATGGCAACTGATACCTCGGCTGAGGAGTGGGCGTTAAGGGCAATGCTGAGAAGGGCAGCTATGAGACTTTTTTGTGTCATCAATAGTCTGTAACCAGATGACAATCATACGCTCTGATGCAGCTCCCTGCATGCAAAAACCTTGAAAGAATGGAGGTTTGTATTCACAGAATCAAAGTCGAGATTTTTTTTATTTATCAAACTCAGGATGGGGAAATTGCGCATCAATTTGCGCGGTTTTCGATCGTTTCACTGGGCATCCAAAAGAGTTCCTTTGATACGGGATTTATTAGAGAGGCGCTTTAACGGTCATTAGTTAAAAGATCTGCTGAGTTTGGTCTCTCTATTTGCTAAGTTTGATGAGTTCTACAGCAAAGGTGACTCGATTAGGCGGCAGTCGCTAAAAATAGATTATCGGCTGTAATGTTTCCGTCATCAATGTCTGGCAGAGTAAGATAATCAAATCGCCGATGAGGGAAGTGTTTTCCCTTTATTTCGGAAAGATACAAATTGAATCACAAACCCAAAGACCAATGAACAGAATGAATACGTTAACGAAATTACTGCTTACGGGAGTGCTTGCGGCTTCTTTCACGGTCATTGTTCCGGCAGCTTTGGCTGAGCGGGATGATGTGCGTGGGAAAAAGGGCAAAGGCAACGTAAAGCGGGAGAAATCGCATCATGTAGATTCTCTTGCAGAAGATAAACGCGAAGAGGCAAGACCTGATGCCCGCCGTGGTGGCCCCCCGCAGAAAGGTGGGCCTGATGCCCGTCGTGGTGGACCTCCGCAGAAAGGTGGGCCTGATGCCCGTCGTGGTGGACCTCCGCAGAAAGGTGGACTTGGTGCCCGTCGTGGTG
>CALCSP010000147.1 GCA_937893785.1 uncultured Verrucomicrobiales bacterium | reverse complement strand
TCCAGATGGCTCAATAATAACTAATATCGGCTTAGACCATATGGATTGGTTGGGTGATGACCGAGAAAAGATTGGGTATGAAAAGGCTGGAATAATGAGAGATAACATTCCAACAGTTTACGGTGAAATGGATCCACCAAATAGCATCAAAGATACGGCCCTCGATAAGGGTGCTGATTTGATCTTGATGGGCGAGAAAAAGGTAGCCCCCTGCCGATAGGGACTGAAGGGCTCCAAATGAGATAAGAGATCGGAGACGACCGAGTCGATTGAAGAGTAAGCCTGCTGTTACTGCTCCGAGAAGGGCGGCAATTGGGGCGATCACTCCAAGTATGAGTCCAATATCGCCCAAGCTCATCCCCCAATCCTTAAGCATGGTTGGCAGTATGGAACGAACGAAGCCCTCAATCATCCTGAATGACGCGACTAAAAGAAGAATCCTGAATACGGCGGGCTGTTTTAAAAATGAAAGGATCCCTCCTGAAGGCATCTTGCTTTTTTCAATTTGATGAATTCTTTTGAAGAGAAGAGCAGGGATAGTGGCGAGAAGAGTGATGATGGCCATTGCAACCAGCAAAACGCTCCACCCGAGGTAATTCATGAGCATGAGTATCAGGCCTCCGCCAATGACGTAACCGATCCAGAACATGCCTACCTGAACGGCATTTCCCAAACCACGATCTTGCCAGTTCAGGATTTGTACAGCCTGACCATCAGTTGCGACATCCTGCATCGAGCTCAAGATATTGATAAGTGCCACTCCGAGGACAAAGAGCGAAATTGATGTGCCTAATTGCCAGTTCGAAAGGGCTACCATCACTCCTGCTGTGAGAATTTGTAGTGGCACAATCCATGAACGGTATTTCCCCTGATTTTCACTGTGGAATTTCTCGATAACAATCGACCAGATAAATTTTAAAATCCACGGTGTATAAAGAGCCGGGTAGAAGAGAGCAATCTGTTCTAGAGAAATCTGGTTTTCCCTGAAGACAACTGGAACTGTATGCCGAAAGAAACCGTTGGGAATGCCCTGGGAAATATAGAGGCCTCCTATCAAAAACAGCTTGGATGGCGTAGACAGGGACATATTTGATGAACGGAACTCTTGGTAAAAAATGCTGGATGGACAGTTATGACATCTTATAACTGCACCGGAATGTAAATATCACTATTACTGAGCGATTTGCAGAAAACGGACTAAAAAACAGACCAAAGATAAACAATATATATGAACCAGCTTGAGTGAGTGATCGTCACCAGCTAAACGAAAAAACTCTTGTGTGTAGTGGAGTGCTTACTCGTAGCTCCACTTGATCATCCAGGGATCACCACTGCGCTTCTGCATTGCTTTGAGCTTTTTCTTGTAGCTCTGCAATAATTCATAATGCTTTGGGTTACCGGCTAGGTTTTTGGCCTCATTGGGATCCTTGCGCATGTCAAAGAGTTCAAATTCCGGGCGCTTTATGTAGGCCTGGACGGTGCGCTGCCCGTATTTGGTGGTGGGTCCCTGCCGGTATTGTGCCTGCCAAGTTGGGGCGGCCCACAGGTCGCTGGCGAAGGGGAATGGCAGGGGATGGGCAATGTTCCAGATCAGCTTGTAGTCCCGGTCACGCACCACGCGCATGGGATAATACATCTGGATTTCATGGAAGGTGTGGGAAGCTCCGATTTCATCCCAGCCCTCGGCATTTTCCTGGGTCAGGATCGGCAGCCATGAGCGGCCGTGAAATTTGGTTACCTGATTGCCGCGGTTCTCAGCCGGGGCACGCTCTTGAGGCTTCTTGAAGTCCATAAGCTTTTGTAGGGCTCCGCCAGTCTTGGCGTCGTAGGCGCCTGCAAAGTCGAGAAGGGAGGGGGTGATGTCCACGTGGCTGATCATCGCATTACTGCGGATGTTGCGCTCCTTGTTGTAGGGATTGCGCACGATGAAGGGAACTCGCAAGCCTGGCTCGTAGACGGTGGTTTTTCCTCCAGGCATGGCAATTCCGTGGTCGGCGGTAAACACGATCAAGGTGTTCTCGTATTTTCCGTTCTTTTTGAGGATCTCAATCAGCCGCCCGAGACCAGTGTCAATCCGTGAGCATGACTGATAATACTGAGCAAGCTCAGCACGGCAGGTGGGGGTATCCGGGAGAAAGGGCGGTACGATTACATCCTCCGGTTTGTAGAAAACTTCTTTGACACCCTTGTGGGAGCCGCGGTTTGGTCTGTTGCCGAAAAGGTCTGGCTTGTGCGGGGAACTTTTGTCAACACCGCCTCCGCGGTGCGGGTCTGAGGTTGCAAAATAGAGGAAGAAGGGCCTGTCATCATCTGCACTGATAAAGGGCTCGGAGTTGTCTGCCATCTGCACTGCGTTTCGGGCACTGCCTCGAAGGGTTGTCTCGAAGTGGTAAACCGGCTCGGGAGCTACGTGATACTTGCCGATCCTTGCCGTGCGGTAGCCCTGACGAGCCAGCAGGACAGGTAGGGTCTGCACATTTTCAAAGGTAGTGAACTTGTGGAAGTGGTGCTGGTGGCCGTATTGCCCGTTTAGGTGGTTATGAAGCCCACTCAAGACCACAGAGCGTGAGGCGGAGCAACTGGCCGTGGTGGCAAATGCATGAGTGAAGAGCGTACCGTCAGCTGCCAGTGCATCTAGGTTGGGCATCTTGATGACGGGATTACCGTAGCATCCCGCATCGGGACTCTGGTCGTCGGTGATAAAGAGGATAATATTGCGTTCTGCAGCAAAAAGGGTGCCGGCGGTGATTACTGATAAAAGGGCATGGAGGATAGGTCTCATGATGAGGGGAAAGTGGAGTATCTTTAGCGGATATACAAGAAAGGAGAAAAATGAAGATCAATGCATGATAGCGTTGAGCCGGTAAACGTGTTAGGAATCCAGCAAGAATGCCGGAACATATTCTTATTACAGAGAAGCTGAGCAAGTCATTTCCGAGTGGAGGAAGTCAGCTTGCAATCCTTCATGGAATTGACCTTAAAGTGGAGCAGGGATCGACCTGTGCCATTGTAGGCCCCTCTGGTAGCGGTAAAACAACTTTACTAGGCTTGTGTGCCGGGCTGGACAGCCCAACAAGTGGTGAGGTGATTCTTGCAGGCCGTAAACTTGGAGGGCTCAGTGAGGATGAGCGGGCTCAGGTTCGCAATGAGTCTGTGGGTTTCGTGTTTCAGAATTTCCAGTTAATACCGACACTGACTGCGTTGGAGAATGTTTTGGTGCCGCTCGAATTGCGTGGTGAGAAAACCAGCAACGCTGCTGAGCTTGCCCGTGAATTGCTGGTGGACGTAGGACTTGGTGAACGGGTGACGCATTTCCCTTCGCAATTATCAGGTGGAGAGCAGCAGAGGGTGGCGCTTGCACGTGCCTTTATTGGCGAGCCTGCGATCCTTTTTGCTGATGAGCCGACGGGTAACCTAGATGGCGAGTCGAGCGCAATGGTTGAGGAAATGCTCTTTGAGCTGAACAACGCCAAGGAGACAACCCTTGTGATTGTTACCCATGACCGTGAACTTGCGAGCAAGGCCGGTATGGTTCTGGTGATGAAGGATGGCCGCATCTCCGAAACAACCAGGGCCTGATGAAATATTTGCGAGAATTGTTTCGGCCATGGACCTGGCGCATGGCGTGGAGAGAGAGCCGCCGTGAGAGGTATCGGCTGCTTGTTTTCTCCCTTGCTGTATTTTTTGGTGTTGGTGCCTTGGTGGCAATCGGGTCATTGCGTAGCAACCTTGGTGACACCATCGAGAACAAGGCCAAAGAACTACTTGGAGCGGACCTTTTATTGCGTTCAAGAAAGCCATTCCACAAGGGGCACCAGTCCAGTTTATCACAATCGGAGCTTTCTGGAAGGCAGGCGGAAGTAAAGCAACTAATCAGTAATTTACCCGGTGAACGTGCAGTCGAGGTCAGTTTCATGACCATGATTTTTTTTCCAAAAGGTGAGGGGTCGCGACTGGTTAATGTGCGTGCGATTGACCCGGTTTATCCCTTTTATGGAAAAGCGGTGACCTCTCCTGAGAATGCGTGGGATAAATTTCGACGTGGCGAGGGCGTGATCCTCGAGGCGGCGATTGCCGAGCAGTTTGGTGTCGTGCCTGGAGATGTTGCCCGGATCGGAAACCTCAAAATTCCGGTTGCCGGGGTATTTGTACAACCTCCTCCGGCTGCATCGGCATTTGCGGTTTTTTCTCCCGCGGTTTTCATGCCGCGGCAGCGGGCATGGGAAACGGCTGCTATCGGTATCCAGAGTTTTCCCAACTACCGGGTGTATTTCCGGGATCCCTCCCTTGCTCTTGACCAAGAAATGCTCAATGAGCAGCAGAAGAAAGTCCTGCGCCGAGCAGGGATTAGGGCGGAAACCGTCGAGGGTCGTAAGAGAGGACTTGGTAAGATTCTCGACCGGCTCTACAGCTTTCTTAGCCTGATTGGTTTTGTGGCACTGCTCCTTGGCGGAGTGGGCATTGCCAGTGCCATGCATGTGCATATCAGCAGGCGGCTGAGGACGGTGGCCACCTTACGTTGTTTGGGATGTTCTCCGGCCCGGGCGACGGCAGTTTTCTTAGCTCAGGGGATTGTCTTGGGCCTTGTCGGGTCAATGGCTGGGGCTCTGTTTGGTGTGTTGTTGCAGCAGTTGATTCCTCGTCTCTTTCTTAAAGATTTGCCCTTTGAGATAGCACTTGATCTTGCACCCTCGGAGATCCTAGGTGGCATTTGTATTGGGTTTATCATATCGGTAAGCTTTGTTTTACTGCCACTACTCAATGTGCGTCGGGTTTCTCCGCTTTCTGCTCTGCGCGGGCAGGCCGGGTTTTCCTTTCGCAGGTGGCGTGACCCATTCAGTTGGCTGGCAATTGCTGCGGTGGTAGGTGCCTTGACGGTTCTAGCCGTGGATCTGAGCCCAGAGAAGAAGCCCCTTCTTGGAATAGGGTTCATGACTGCTTTGGGGGTGATTTTATTGATTCTTTGGATGGTTGCCCGAGCCATTTCGTGGCTTGCTCGTAAATTGGTTGGAATGAGTTGGCCCTATGTCTTACGTCAGGGGTTGGCAAACCTTTACCGTCCTCGTAACCAGACGACCCTTTTTCAGCTCTCAGCGGGTCTTGGTGTTTGCCTGGTGGTCACCCTCGTGCTTGTCCAGGAAATGTTAATTACTCAACTCGGGGTGAAGACCCTGGAGGGAAAAGCTGACACTTTTCTGATCAACGTACGTCCCGATCAAGTTCAGGATGTCACGGGCATGATAGAGTCTCTGCAACTCAACATTGAGGAGAATGCACCGATTGTTCTCATGAAACTGAGTAAAATAAAGGGTATTAGACTAGCTGACCTGAAGAGAGAGAATGAGGGTGAGAAGATCCCAGAGTGGACACGACAAAGGGATTTTCGCTCGACTTACAGGAGTGGGATGATTGCAAACGAGAAGATTGTGCGCGGAGAGTGGGTTGAGAAGGTAGATTTGGTGCAGACTGATGGCATCATTCCGGTCTCGGTAGAGGAGGGAATTGCTAGGGATCTCAAGATTGATGTTGGCGATACCCTGACGATGAAATCAGGTATGGATGAACTGGTTCTGAGAGTTGCCAACATCCGTTCTGTGGAATGGGGGGAACTCGGATTGAATTTTTTCTTTGTGCTTCCTGAAGGAAGCATTGAACACCTACGTGCCTTTAACATTATGACTACTAGAACAGGTAGCGGGGTTAAGACCGGGGAATTGACAAGAATGGTGGTGAAGAAGTTTCCGAATGTCACCCTGATAGATGCTTCGGCCATGATTGACACAGTTAGCGAGATTGTCGAGCAGGTAGGATGGGTAATCCGTTTCATGGCTTTATTTACTGTGCTTACCGGAATTATGATTCTGTTTGGCACGATCCTATCCGGTCGTCGGAATAGAATTGAGGAGAGTGTATTGTTGCGTACGTTGGGGGCATCAGAGACACAAATTTTACGTATTCTGATTACGGAATATGCTATGTTGGGACTGTTTGCCGGACTTGCGGGAGCTTTGCTTTCGGGTGTTGCGAGTTGGGTGCTTGCTGTATTTGTGTTCGATCTTGATTACCTCTCGAGGATTGGTCCGATGTTGGCAGCCATGGCTATCCTGATATGCTTCACGGTATCGGTTGGATTGCTCAT
>CALCSP010000146.1 GCA_937893785.1 uncultured Verrucomicrobiales bacterium | reverse complement strand
TTTCTCTTGTAGAGAGGGCAAGTATAGGCTTGGACCAGTTCCTGTCCCAAATTGACATTTCGCGATGAACGGCGAATGTTTTAAAATCTACCTCTCAAATCATGAACTTTACGACCATTCTAACGGTTACCTTCACTGCCCTGACCATTATTATCCCGCTAAACGCGCAGGAAAACGTTCAGACAAAAAACACTTCGACTAAAGCCAGCCCTGCTTCAGTCAATAATAGACCTGAGTGGCTTCAAAAACTATCTATAGAGCAACAACGCCAAATACAGAGCCTCCTAAGAGACGCAGCTACGTATCTAAACGGGATCCGCGTTCAAGAAGCATTCGAAAAAATCATCGACGCTGAAGCAATGGCTCCAGAATATTGGGCCATTCATAATTTAAAGGGCGCAGCTTATACAAAAATTAGGGAATTCGATAAAGCAACTGCTGCCTTCGCAAGAGCTTTAGAACTAGCGCCGGGCACTTTTTCTTGTCGCTTTAACCTTACTGAAATGAAGTTCTGCAAGGGGCAATTCAGTGAGGCTGAACGCGAATTCCGTGAGCTAATAAAAGAACCATCCCTTACACCGGACAATAAGAATCTGATAAACTATAAGCTTCTCATTTGCCTACTTAAACAAAAGGACGAACCGGCCGCTAATAACATCCTCAAAAATTGGGATTATCTTGACGACTTTCCTGGATTTTATTTCGGAAATGCTGCCATACATTTCAACAAGTCCGAAAAAATCGAAGCCAGAAAATGGCTCGCTGCCGCAAAAAGAATCTATGCTCCGGCCTTGGTGACTCTGTATACAGACTCGCTCATTGAAAGTGGATGGATCGAAAACTTTGAGTGATCGCTACACGTCTTGCATCAGACTTTCTGATCTAGCGCAATGAAGCTCTCCCAGCAGCCAAGAAACCCGGAAGAAAAATCTTGTGGCCGCTTTTCCACCCATTCGGAAACCTGATCCACAGGCATAAAAACCCCGGTCTCAACCTCACTACACGGAGAAACAAAAGGGCCTCCATTCTGTGTAATAAACAAGCTGACAAACTCCCAGCCCGTTTCCTTACAAGCATCAATATCAAGAATTTTCTCTAATTGCGCATCCACGCCAAGCTCTTCCAGCATTTCCCTCCTGGCAGCATCTTGATAACTTTCACCTGCATCAATATGTCCTGATGCACTAGACCCCCAAAGCCCAGCAGCACAATCCTTCAGAACGGATCGCTTTTGCAAATACAATTCGCCAAGCGCATTGAAAACGAAGACATGAACCGCACGGTGAAGCAAATCAAGCGCATGAATTTCTCCCCTGCTCTTCTGCCCGGTAACGACATTATCAGCATCAACCACATCGAACATTTCCGCATCAGATTGCGGATGATCCTTAAGGGGATGATTGTCCAATAGTCGAGCCATTGCCAACCAGTCTTCAAGGTCAAGCTCCTCAGCTCTTGCGGTTATCGTGATATCCAACTCCTCGCAGAGATCACTCCAATTGCGATTTCCAATCGGCAGGCGCTTTTTAAGCTGCTTTCTTCGCTGGGCAAATCCACACCTTAGCAACCGGTCAAACAAAACACGATCAAAAGGATAAAATTCATGCTTCGACCTGATTATTAAACGCAAGACCGTGGATTCCACATTGGGTTTGGGATAAAAGGGATCGGCAGGCAGCACAAAAAGCTCTTCCGTTTTCCAGTTAACCCTTGTCAGCAGAGTGAGGCGTCCGTAAGCCTTGGTTCTTGGATGCGCAACCAAACGATCAGCTACCTCTTTCTGTAACATCAACACCGCCTTTACCACGGGAGTTGGTGGATCAAGAAACCGGCGCATAATCTCCCCTGCGCAGGAATAAGGTAAATTACCAATTAATTTGATAGGCCCATACTGGAAGAGCGGCCTCAAATCAAACTTCGTGGCATCCGCATGACATATAACGACAGCCTCATTGCTCTTATAATAATCAGTTAGAAAAGCGGCCAGCCTTGGATCAAATTCAACGAGTATCAGGCGCTTAACCTTACCTGCTAGATGCTTTGTGAGAGCCCCTAAGCCAGGACCGATCTCAACAACTACATCTTCCTGACCTGCATCCAATGCCATTACAATGGACTCAGCCACAGCGCTATCAGTAAGAAAATTCTGCCCCATTGATTTCTCGGGGCACACCCCTATTCTGTCAAGCACCCCCCTGACATCAGAAATTTCGTAAGAGCCATTAGACTTTCCTTGGGAATCAGACATTCCTTTGATCTACTTCATTGCGAAACGCAATATTTCCACAATATAACAGCTAAAACAAAATTCGAAAGACCCACAGTCTGTTCTCCATTGAAAAAAATCTGATGACCATTGCGACTAAAATCACCCTGTCGCGAATCTTGATGACCCCCATTTTCGTCATCACGACCATCATTTACAGCCATGGACTAAGCCATTCTGAACCAAAAGAATATTTGCGCTGGACTGCAATAGGACTCTTTACCCTGGCCGCATTAACAGATGTCCTCGATGGTTATATTGCCAGACGCTTTAACCAGTGCAGTCGCCTTGGAACATTCCTTGATCCGCTAGCCGACAAGGCATTAATGCTATCTGCAATTATCACATTAAGTTTTACTGAGTTGGGAAAAGCCCTTCCTATTTGGTATGCAGCCCTCATCATTTCAAGAGACCTTATCGAAATATCGGGAGCTATCGCTATTGGATTCATCGCAAAAGATATTCGAGTTATTCATCACTGGACCGGAAAAGCGGCAACAGCCCTTCAAATAGCGGTGATTGCATGGGTGTTCTTCTCCTTTAGCGCACCTCCGCTTCATTTTATCGTAATCATCAGCGCATTCCTGACATTTATAGCTACTGTGCTTTACATTCGCGCCGGACTGAGTCAATTGCCGGAACACTAAAATGTCTGGACGCTTCGTAAATAGAACTATCGCGATAGTTGGTCGACCAAATGTCGGGAAATCAGCTTTGTTTAACCGTCTTGCCGGAAGACGCATTTCAATCGTTCATGATCAACCAGGCGTTACAAGGGACAGAATTTCAGCAGAGTGCCATCTGAGCAAGAATCCTTTTTCGATCATTGACACTGGAGGAATAGGATCGAATCCGGATGACACGTTTAGTCAGGAGATCGAACAGGAAGCCGACATTGCAATGGAGGCAGCTAAAATCATCCTCTTTGTCGTCGATGCTCAGGAAGGCCTCACGCCTGTCGACCATCACTTAGCTGATTACCTTCGAAAAACCGACCGCCAGATTCTGCTAATTGCAAACAAGGTTGACGAAGACTCACACTCAATGCTCGCCGATGAGTTCTCTGTAATTGGTTTTAATCCAGTGTTCGCGGTAAGCGCAGCTCATAACCGGGGAATTATGGAATTGGCAGACTATATCAATTCCCATTTACCAGATTCAGATGGCTCAGACATTGAGTCACGCCCCCCCATTAAGGTGGCTTTGGTCGGCCGCCCCAATGTCGGCAAGTCCTCAATGATCAATGCTCTTCTTGAAGATGATCGCACTATTGTCAGTGATGTGGCAGGCACGACCAGAGATGCCGTCGACGTTCCGCTTACCCACGGAGACATAAACTATGTTTTTATCGACACTGCAGGCATTCGTCCGCGCAATAAGCAGGACAATTCAATCGAGATATTTAGCGCAATGCGAGCAAAATCAAGCATCCGACGCGCTGACCTCTGCGCATTGGTTATCGATGCAGCACAGGGCATCACGGCACAAGACAGGAAGATTGCGGGCCTTCTTGCTGAATACGACCAACCTTGCCTGATAATGGCAAACAAATTCGACCTGTTTCACCCGGATGCACAAAAATCAGACCGCCTAGCTGCAATGATAGATGAAGTCAGAGACGGGCTATTTTTCATTCAGCACGCTCCAGTTATTGCTGCATCCGCAAAAACCGGAGAGTCTGTAAGGCGCCTATTTTTCGGCATTGAACAAATCCGCAAGGCCGCCTGGGCTGGACTAAACACAGGACTGCTCAACCGTATCATGCAAGAAGCTCTTGTTGCCCATCCACCACCATCTGGCAAAAACAACAAACGGTTCAAGCTACTTTACGCAACAATGGCTCAGCATTCGGACATACAAAGACCAATACCTTCAGCTGAATTTATCCTTTTTTGCAACAAACGTAGCCTCTTGCCACAGTCCTATGAACGTTATCTAGAAAACAGTATTCGCAAACACTGCGCTTACACAGGAATACCCATAAAATTTACATTCAGGGAAAGGACCCCGCGAGGAAATGGAAAGAAAATATAAAGACCCCTACCAATTCTGCTGAGATTCAGCCCGATATTTTCTGTATCCCATAACAATAAATATCAAGAACAGCCCCACTGCCGCGACCATCCATACTCGAACCCTTTCCAAAAAACCGACTTTCTCTTGCACTGCCAAGCCTAATGTTGCAGGCAAAGACGACTCACCCTGTGGATTTACGGTAAAGATGCTAAATTGAAAACTCCATCCCGGAGAAATTCCAACTATCTCTGCCTGAATATCGCTTCCATTTTTCGTAAGGGTTAAATGCTCTGGACCAATTTGAACCCAAGTAGGAACAGGAAGTCCCGTTTTCTCGTCTCTTAATTTCACCAACGCATCAAGTTCATATTCCCAATTGCTGCCTGCCGGTGCCGGCCAACCAATCACTAAGGAATTACTTCGTTGTTCAATAATTCGAATTTTCTTAACAGTAGGTATCGCTGGGTTAGATTTCCTTTTGTTTTTCCCGTAAAATAAATCGCTATAGCTTACGCCGCCTAATCCGGGATCATTCGACACTTTCTTTCCACGCCATCCAGGAGGAGGCGTAGGCACCACGTTAGACATCCCATCCGGTAGGATCACATTGCCAAGCAGCCTTACTTGTAGTGGATCTCCTGCATAATCAATTAACAGCGTATCTTCTATCTTACCCACTTTTTGAGCCCTTAATTCCACTGGAATTACTACTGATTGCCCCGGAGGAAGAAAGTAGGGGTTATTTATCGCAGAAATATAGAATGGAGGATTGGTCATCATAGACACGTTCGCCGCTTGCCCTCCAATATTACGCAACTGAATACTTCTAATCCATTCCCCCGGTCGAATCTCAGCCTTTTCATTAAGTACCCCTTTAAAGGAAAGCACCTCGCCAGCATCAGGATTCCCAACAACGACAATCCTTGGAGGAGACTCCGCTGCAACAACTTTGACCTTCTTGGAAAATCTATTCGCCTCAATCGTTAAAATTCCATCAAATCGATCCGCGTCGTGGGGAGGGATAACCAATTCAATAGCCTGTGTCGACTCCGCCAGAATCTCAAAATTCACATCATTAGCATTTAATCCTCGGGGAAGGCGCAAATTTATGCCAAGGCTCTCATTAAAAGGGTTCTTTATTCGTAAGCGAGCCCTTCTGGAATAATTTTCGTCATCAAACTCGAGCGTGATTTTGTCCTGCACGTGAAACGGCGGTTTCACGTCATAGGTCAGATTTACCCGCCTCGATAGACCGTCGCCCTCTAAGCGCAGAAACGCACTGCCCTCGCCAGGATCATCTCTCCCAAGAAATCGAACCACCATCGTCTTCTTCTCCTTTGCTAAAATCGCTAACACCACTTTACTCTTTCCCTCGATCACAAACCTTGGCGGTAAAACGATGTGACCACTAAACTCACCGTCCCCGTTATTTGTCACAGTTAATTCTTTGTCCATTACCCCACTCATTACGACTTCACCAAAATCAAGATTTTTTTGAACTTCCATAACCGCCACCCTTTCCACGAATTCCAATCGAACCTCAACGGCTGCAGAAAACCTTCCCTTCCCGTCGCTTACCCGAAACTCAAACCGATCCTCGACTACCCCGGGTTTAAGAGGATTATTTATGGTGTAATTAGCAGCACCGGTATTAGGGTCGACATTTAGTGCCCCATATGTAGGAGGCACGAAAATGGAATACTCAAGGTTGGCACGCCCGCTCTTGTTGCCTCTCGACAGTTGTAATAAATTTTCCTCCCCTCTGTATACCTTTGCTTGAAACCCAACCAGAATAGGGCCGACTCCATCAGGAACCCTTATCCCGCTCGGCACCTGCCCCTGAATAGGGGCAACAGTGACATGCAAGCATATAACCGTTCCCAAAAATGCAATCAATTTCATCCTGATCAAAACGCGTTTGTAAGACTACGACCCGAAATGAATCGGTCCCGAATTGTCGCCAAATCAATTCATGACTCTACTAGCAAGCTACAACAGGGTCAAAAGAAGTAGAACCCTAAAGATACCCCCGCATTCGCCTGCGAAGAAGGTCAATAGCGACGGTTGAAGCCCTTTCCTTAAAATGGAGTCGATCCGTTTTAAATCGGTAATAAAAACCGGTGGCGCTCTTACCTTTGCTAGCCAGCCCAATCCACACTGATCCCACCGGCTTATCGGGGCTTCCCCCTTTAGGTCCTGCGATGCCGGTAACAGAAATAGAATGGTCAGCACGTGACCTCTCAAGACAACCCTCAGCCATTGCCAAAGCCACATGCTCACTAACTGCGCCACAACTCTCAATCAATGAAAGAGGCACACCGAGAAGACGGTTCTTCTCCTCATTAGAATATGTAATGAATCCAACGTTAAAAACTTTGGACGCACCAGATACATTCGTAAGGCGATTAGCAATGAGGCCACCCGTACAAGATTCAGCAGTCGCAACACTCTCGCCGGCAAGGGCGAGTGAATCTATCACACCCTCTTCAATTGCAGTTAGCCCCTCTGCAACAAAATCCTCCGCAGAAGCATTCTTGATTACCTCACCTAGTATTACGGCATCCTCTTCATTACTAATACAGCGGATAATAACTCCTCCAGCCTTCAGGCAATAGCCAATCTCAAAAGCACAGGACATCTCTCTAAGCGCTTCATCCACCCTGCCGGCCAACTCAGATTCACCCACTCCAATAAAAAAATAATTGCGACAGACAGGGACAT
>CALCSP010000145.1 GCA_937893785.1 uncultured Verrucomicrobiales bacterium | reverse complement strand
TTGCCATCGGGTCGCCACGGTAGAGCCGGTGTGTCTTACCCGGCTGCTTGAAGTTAGCCACCCATGCCTTGTAGCCTCTGGTCAAACGGGAAATCTGACCCTTTTTATTAGCAATCGCATCAAGGATGCCCCTTGCGCGGACAGCATCAGCAGGTTTGAGCAGTGAAAGAAAAGCATCGGGGTCGGCTTTGCCACCAAATGGATGACGACTTTCTGAACCGGCAAGCAATTGCCAGTGGGAGCCATCCATTGAACCCTCAATGACATATTGAGTGGCCAGACGGTCCGTGAACTTGCCTTCACGATCACGTGCCCACTCTATCCTTGAGATTTTGGAGGCTTGAAATAATTCGAGCTGCACCCATCCACTACCGGGCTTATCCGAGATCCAGCTGCGCGCATTGCCTCCCTTCCCATCATTGATATGTCCAAGCTTGTGAATCGGGTATCCCTTGAGATTTCCGGAGGAGGAAGGAACGGCACCAGCTGCTACATTCCGGTTTTCTGTGTTAAAAACCATAAGCTCGTCAATGCAGGGTTCCGAACCGGTATTGGATTTGTGAACGGTGAAACGCACAAATTTTACCTCGGTGGGCTCAAATTTCTCAATATTACCCTTTGCGTTAACCGGCGGTCTCAACACTGGGGTATCCACATTGGCAGCAGCCATTTTTCTGAGCCCTGCCAGTTCTTTCTCACCTGATGCGACTCCTGCCCGCAATACCTCAAGCCTCGCTACAGTATCCCCGGCAAGCGATTTTCCAATCATGCGATCACCATGGCTCACACCGGCAAACACCGCCTGAAACGCGTAATAGTCCCTCTGGGTAACAGGGTCGAACTTGTGATTATGACAGCGGGCACAACCCAGAGTAAGACCCAGAAAAGTGGCCCCGGTTGTATTCACCATATCAGCAAGCTCATCCTGTCGCTGCATCTGTGTCAGGTTGATATCCTGGCTTTTCACGATGTCATGGGCTCCGGCAACTAGGAACCCTGTGGCAACATCCTCGCCCACGGCGTCACCGGCTATCTGCTCGCTAATAAAGCGGTCATAAGGCTTGTCTTCATTAAACGCATTGATGACATAGTCACGGTAATGATAAGCATTGAGTCGCTCACGGTTGGTTTCAAAACCGTTGCTTTCCGCAAAGCGGACAATGTCTAGCCAGTGCCGTGCCCAGCGCTCGCCGAAACGAGGGCTGGCAAGAGCCTGCTCAACTAGTTTTTCCCACGCACCGGGAGCGGGGTTCCGGACAAATTGATCAACCTGTGCCGGACTTGGCGGCAATCCGTGCAAGACAAGGTAAAGCCGGCGGATCAATGCCGCTCGCCCGGCCCGTGATGAGGGCGATAAACCTTTTTTTCCCATGGCGGAGAGGATAAATGAATCAATAGCTCCCCTGCCCCACTGGTCCTCACGAAAAGGCGGTTCCGGCTTCGAGACTTTCTGGAATGACCAATGGTCCGTGGTGAGGGTTTCCCTGATATGGCCTCCCGGCAAGCGGGCGCCTTCATCAATCCATGCCTTAACCAGTGCGCGCTCCGCAATACTCAGGGGAGGTTTGCCCTCCGGCGGCATTCTTTCCCCGGGATCCGGACTACTGATCAGCTGGTAGAGGTGGCTTGCTTCCGCACTCCCTGCAAGAAAAAGGGGTTCCCCTGAGTCGCCCCCCCTGCGCACGCCGGCAGCAGAGTCAAGACGTAGGGCTCCCTTTTGTTTTTCCTCTCCGTGGCACCCTTGGCAATGCCGGGCAAACACAGGTTGAATCTCCCTCGAAAAATCAACAGCCAAGACGCTGTTGGACACCGGCGCCCAAACGGTAAAACCAAATATTCCAATACTGATGATCCCAAGCCTCACAATCCCACTTAATATGCCGGATCAACGCAGGGATGACAAGCCGCTAAGACACCGGGTGAAAAATGCCCGTCGCATCAGATTTCCCGTAAACAGGTAGCGTATTTCAGTTTTGATTACCATAATCTCTGTAGACACTTTCCGGGGTCGCCGATTATAATCAGCCCTGAAATGACTTCACCGGATCTTACACGTAGGAAATTCATCAAGACAGGAGCGGCATCACTCGCTGCCCTACCCTCAGTCAGCCGCGCAGCCAATGCCAACAGCCAGATCCAGCATGCCTGTATCGGGGTTGGGGGAATGATGGGGTATAATGACTTCAAAAATTTCAAATCCCACGCCAAGACCAAGGTGGTCGCAATATGCGACGTGGATGCCAATTACCTGAAAAGGGTTGCCAAAGAGCTTCCGGAAGCGCGCACCTACACCGATTGGCGCGAGATGATCGCCACGGAGGGCAATAAAATTGACTCAGTAAATGTCACTGTCCCTGACCACATGCATTTTCCGATCGCGTTCAACGCGGTGCGTGCCGGAAAGCATGTTTATTGTCAAAAACCACTGTGCCACGACGTCGCCGAAGTCCGCGCCCTCGCCGAGGCAACGCACAAGGCCGGAGTCAAAACCCAGCTCGGGACACAGGCTGCATCAGGGTTTGGGGACCGCATGGGTGTCCACTACGTCAAGCAGGGGTTGATCGGAAAAATTAAACACGTTTATCTCTGCTCCAACCGACCGGGTGCCATCGATGCCTACCGACTCATGGGGCCACGACCCAAGGAAAAACATTCCATACCGGATCATCTTAACTGGGATCTGTGGCTGGGGACGGCTCCGGAGCGCCCATACGCCCCGGGAATTTACCACCCCAGCAAATGGCGCGCATGGCAGGATTTCGGTACCGGCTGGTCCGGTGACATTGGCTGCCATGTTTTCGATGCCAGCTGGAAGGCCATCGGCCTAACCGCTCCAAAAACCGTGCACGCCACCGTGCAGCAATCATGGCAGCAATCATCAGCACGCCGTGCGGACACATGGCCACAGAGCGACCATATTACCTGGACCTTCCCGGGAACCTCGATGACCGAGAAAGACGAAATAACTGTCGAGTGGTTTGATGGCCGCATCTATCCCCCGGAAGAGGCACAAAAATGGTATCCGGGCAAAACATACCCGCCGGAATCAGCCCTCATGGTGGGCACCGAAGGAGCGGTCCTGATCCCAAACGGCGGCGGCGCAATGCTCCTTCCTCGTGATCAGTACAAGGGGACCGCACAGCCGAAACTTGAAAGCCGTAACCACTACCACCACTTTCTGGACGCCATTTTGGGCACTGCAGATAACGAGTCCTTCTTTGAGCAAACAGGCCCAATGACCGAAGCTATCCTGCTGGGTACCGTCGCTATCCGCACCCCGGGAGAAAAGCTAATCTGGAACGCCAAGAATTTGAGCATTCCCAATAATCCCCAAGCCCACAAGCTGCTGAAACGAGAATATCGTGGTGGCTGGCAAGTTGCGGGATTTTAGCGCGGGCGCACTCTGCTTTCTAGGGCCTGCTTTACACAGAAAATATGATTATTCCGTAATATTTGCGGGAATAGAATCCCGCAGTGAAAAAAGTTCGGTATTCTTTAACAATGCCGCCCGGACAATTTGCGGTATTCAGATGGGAGTATTGCTACTATATTAGACTCTCCCCCTACCGATCCCCAATCTAATGTCCCACGCTTCTTCCCGTATGCTCCGGGTGTTGATCAGCACCACCGCACTCTTTCTTCTTGCACTACCGGTCACGGTATCCGGTGAGGTCGTGATCAATGAAATCATGTATCGGCCGACAGACGGCGGAACGGAAAATCCGGCACACGAATTTATCGAGCTCCATAACACAGATCCGGACAATCCCGTAAGCCTTGAAGGATGGCGTTTTACCAAGGGCGTGAATTTCGAGTTTGGACCGCAAGCAGTCATTGCGCCTGGTGGTTATGTGGTGACTGTTGCTAACCTCGCCGAATTCAATGCCAAGTATCCGGATATTCCCAATGCGTCCGGCAACTGGGAAGGGCAATTGAGCAATTCCGGAGAGAGAATTAAGCTCGTCAACGCTAACGGTGATGAGGTCGATGAAGTTGAGTATTCCGATCAAGGTGACTGGGCATTGCGCGTCCGGGAAACTTCTGATGGGGAAAACGGTTGGACCTGGGCATCACCGGCAGATGATGCAAGCCATTCCCTGGAGCTTAACAACCCGGCACTGATCAACGGCAACGGGCAAAACTGGGCTTCCAGCATTGAGGCACAGGGAACACCCGGCGGACCAAACTCACGTCTAACCGAAGATATTGCGCCACTAATCCGCTCCCTAAAACACGGTCCAATTATCCCTGGTCCGGAGGAGGAAGTGACGATCTCGGCGAGAATCACGGACGAAGATACATCCTTGGTTAATGCAACGGTTCGCTGGAGGATATCCGACGCCAACCCTGGCTCCTTTAATAGCGCAGAAATGTCCGGGCCTGATGGGGAGGACGGCTATACAGCGACCCTCCCGCCTCAGCCGGAAGGAACCGTTGTGGAATTTTATGCGGAAGCCTCAGACGGCACCAACACCCGCACTTGGCCGGCAGCAACCGACCGCGGGCAGGTTGCCAACGCCCATTACCTGGTGGACATGACCCCACAAAGGCCCGGCGAGGCATTGTACAGGGTGGTGATGACCGCGGCAGACCGCAATCAATGGCGAAGCATCGATCGTGGCAGTGATGCTCAGCTCAATGTTACTTTTATTGCCAGTGAAGGTGGTAGAGACAGTGTGCGCTACCGGTCTGGAATAAGAGTTCGCGGCAATGGCAGCAGAGCCTTCACACCACCCCCAATGCGCATCAATATTCCGCGTGAAAATCCCTGGAACGGCGATACCAAGCTGAATGTAAATTCCAGATTTTCGCCACTGCAGTTTATCGGCATGAACCTCTTCCGGTCCACTGGCCTCCCTACTCCTGAGGCAAAGCGTGTTCAGTTTCAACTCAACGGCGAAAATCCAGCCCGCAATGATGACACGATGCGGGGATCATACGTACACCTTGAACCAATTGGAGGCGAAATGATTGATGACCAGTTTCCTGATGATAGCGGTGGAAATCTGTACAAAAAGCGAAGTGCTGACCCAAACAGAGATGAAAAACGCTGGGGTGTGCATTTTGAGGACAATGTGCGTTACAATGACCCAAACTGGTATACTACCGATGACTGGTCAAAACTGACCAACGAAAGCAGGAACGACTGGAGCGACCTGCAACAATTTGTTGAGGTCATGCATCAAGCCAGTGGTGCCGATTATTTGGAAGAAGTCGGGGCAGAAGTCAATATTGATCAATGGGTCAGGTGGTTTGCTGTAATGACTATCCTAAACAGCTACGAGACAAACCTGAGTAATGGTATTGATGACGATTACTCAATCTACAGGGGTGTAAATGATCAAAGGTTTGTCCTTCTGCCGCACGATCTCGACACGATCTTTGGCCTCGGAGACACGAACTCCAGCCCGAGGAGCTCTATTTTCCCGATGTTGACGGCAAACATCCCCCGACAAAATGAGGATGCACGCATTCCACAACTGTCCGCTTTCTTTGCGGAGCCTACAATACGCAGAAAATATTTTTCACAACTTTCTCAGTTGCTGTCCAAGGAGTTTTCGAAGGAAAATTTTGATGCACGGGTGCAGAACTTCTTAGGGGATTGGTCAACAACCTCTGATATCAATGATATCATTTCCTACATGGATGAACGGCGCAGTTTCATCCTCGCCGAAATTAACCCGTTGCTCAGTGTGACAACCGCTTTACCCGTTGTCTCTGGGTTTCCCCGCTCAACCCAATCCAATCTCTCCCTCTCTGGTGAGTATAACCTGATTGATACCTCGACGGTTTCCGTCTCCGGAAAAAACGCCATTCTCAACCCATCTGCCGGAACTTGGTCGGTCGATGACATCATTCTTATACCGGGGATCAACCGCCTGACAATCGAGGCTGCAAACTCGGAAGGCGCCCCTGTTGACTCCCAGATTATCGACATCTGGTATGACGACGGGGACAGTGCGCCACTAACCACGCCGATTAATGAAGATCAAGTGCTGATTGCCACGGGTGGACCCTATACCATTTCGGAAGAACTGGTCGTTGAGGAGGGGGCCACCCTGACCATTGAACCGGGAACCAACATCTATTTAGCGGAAACGGCAAAAATCACCATACGCGGGGGCTTAAGGGCAGTAGGCTCTGAATTTGCACGAATCCGTTTCGGGCCTGACCCTGCTGCTGATCAGGTTGCTGACCCTGCCGGTAACGGAAGCCTGCCGGATGGCCCACCAAAATCAGGTGGTATTCAGTTTGTCGACTCTGTCTCTGCAACAAACATCCTTTCCTTTGTGGATGTCCTGCACGCACAAAGTTCTGAAGGGAGTGTCGGAGTTCACCGCTCCGAAGTAATACTCGACAACATGAGCTTTGCAGGATCCCGCCTTCGCATGCTTTATGCAGAATCCTCGTCCGTGACACTTCAGAACTCAGCATTTCCCGACATGTTCGCACCCAGTGAGAGCCCGGCCGCTCTTGGCTTGAATGATATCAGCGAGCACGTTAAGGCCAAAGGCGCCTTCCCTGCCAACGGACGTTTTATTATTCGCGGTAATACTTTTGGTAAAAATGCAGGGCACAATCACATTATCGATATCGATGAAGGCAACCAATCTGGAATCATTCTGCAAATCTTGGACAATGTTTTCCTTGGAACTGGAAACTCACACCTTGTCCTGCGCGGTGATTCATACGTGGCCGGCAATCTCTTCATGAATGTCTACAAGGACATTGGAAACAATGATCTTGATTATGCCAGCGCCATCTCTACCGGCGAAGAAAACAACGGGGCAAATTTGGTCGTTACCCGCAATATTTTCTGGGACGTGGATCATGCCGTTAATCTAAGGGGAGGCGCGACAACAATTTTTGAGAACAACACCGTGGTGAATGTGCACTCGGACTTTAATGATGATTTCGGCAATAGCTTCGTCGGTTCAGCAATTAACCTTTTTGAAAACGAGCCTGGAGCCGAGCCTGGTAAAGGAGCATATGCCGCCAACAATATCTTCTGGGATACACCCCGGGTGTTTGGTAATGCGGATCTCCCAGACGAGTTCACAACAGTGCTTCAGCTAGACAACAACCTTTTGTCACCGGAGCTTGCTGATACCTCAGTGGGTTTACGCCCTGAACCCATCCTCGCGCTTGGAAGCGGGAACCGCTCAAGCAACCCTCGCTTTATCAACAATACAGACGGAAATTTCGGCCTACAGTCAGGTTCTCCAGCCAAAAATATGGGAAGCGCCGGACAGGATGCCGGTGCTGATGTACCTGATGCCATCGCCATAACCGGCGAGCCTGCCGCTATCACCGCATCCACCGAGGCAACACTTATTGTAGGAGGCCCAGGAATGTTTGCTTACCGCTACAGAATCAACGGACAGGAATGGAGCGAAGACATTATTATTGGTAACGGATTTGATCCAATTAACCGGACAATACGGGTCGCCACCATTACAATGACTGGATTGCAGGCTGGCAGCTACACTGAAATGATGGTCAAGAAGTGCGCGGAGTTCGCCATGAAGCCCGTCTGCGA